>CANQIG010000149.1 GCA_947623765.1 uncultured Clostridia bacterium
CCTGACCGCCGGGGACGTCTCGAGCCTGACCAAAGAGCAGCTCGAGACGCTGCTCCCCGAGGACTTCGACACCGGCGAGCGCGCGTGAACCCTCATCCGTCCTCGCCGATCGCGTCGCGGAGCTTCTGCAGCGCCTTCTTCTCGAGGCGGGAGATGTAGCTCCTCGAGATCCCGAGGCGCTTCGCCACCTCCCGCTGGACCATCGCCCTGTGCCCGCCGAGGCCGTACCGCAGCAGCACGATCTCCCGCTCGCGCGGGGTGAGCGCGTGCGCCACCGCGTCGTACAGCTTTTTGACCCGGAGCTTCAGGTCGATGTCCTCGACGATGTTGTCGTCCGCGGCGATGGTGTCGAGCAGCGTGAGCGTGTTGCCGTCCCGGTCGGTGTCGATCGGCTCGTTCAGGGAGACGTCCTGCGCGGTCTTTTTCAGACCCCGAAAGTGCATCAGGATCTCGTTTTCGATGCAGCGGGAAGCATAGCTCGAGAGCCGCGTGCCCTTCTCCGCCTTGAAGGTGTCGACGGCCTTGATGAGCCCGATGGTCCCGATGGAGACGAGGTCGTCGCGGTCGTTCTCGTCGGCATAGTATTTTTTCGCGATGTGCGCCACGAGCCGGAGATTGTGCTCGATCAGCTTCTGGCGCGCGGAACGGCTGCCCGCGGCCATCTCCGCGAGATATTTCTGCTCGTCCGCGCGGGAGAGCGCTTTCGGGAACGACCCGCTCCCCGTGACGTGCAGGAGAAAAAAGAAAAACGACGACAGAAGCTCCAAGAGCTGTGCCAGCAAATGAACCACCCCCGGAAAGCTATATGCCGCGCCCCGGCCGATCCTGCCGCCGTTCACGATAAATTTACAGTTCCTTTTCAAAGTTGCAAATCATTCCTATTTACAAAATCCGGGGAATATGGTATACTGGATCTGCAAAGCGGCGCAAGTTCCCTGCCCGCGAGTGGCGCGAAGAAAAGTCTTTTGGCCTTATCTTTGCATGGAAACCGCGTCCCCGCCCCGAAAGCGCAAGGTAACCTGCCCTTCATCGGGGAGGCCACGTCGCGTAACGCACGGCGCAAGCTTCCCGCCCGGGAGCGGCGCGAAGAAAAGTCTTTCGGCCCCGCCTTTGCTTTGAAAACGCGTCTCCGCCCTTAAAAACGCAAGGACAGCCCGCCCATCTTTGGGAGGCCCCGCTGCGGGACAGCGGCGCAAGTTCCCCGCCCGGGAGCAGCGCGAAGAAAAGTCTTTTGGTCTTACCTTTTCTTCAGAAAAGGTAAGGAGGTGAATGGTTTTATGCGCGAGAATTTCAGCCGCAAGCGGGAGGCGATCCTGCACGCGGTGGAGTCCACCAAATGTCATCCCTCGGCGGAATGGGTGTATGCGCAGATCCGCACGGAGCACCCGGACATCAGCCTTGCGACGGTCTACCGGAATCTGAAACGGTTCTGTGAGCAGGGCCGTGTGCGGAGCATCGGCGTCGTGAATGGACAGGAACGCTTTGACGCGGACACCTCGGCGCACAGCCATTTCATCTGCCGGAACTGCGGCGCGGTTTTGGACATCCCTGAAACGCCCTTTTCGCCGGAAGCCCTCGAGGCCCTCGGCGCGCGGCACGGTCTGCTGGTCGAGCAGAGCGACGTGCGCTTCGGCGGCCTCTGCGAGCGGTGTGCGGCGAAAGTGCAGAATAAATCTTAAATAAACGGAGGAAACGAAAATGGCAAAGTATGTATGTTCTGTCTGCGGTTACGTCTACGAAGGCGACAATCCCCCGGAGAGCTGCCCGGTCTGCAAGGCGCCCGCGGAGAAGTTCCAGAAGCAGGACGAAGAGATGACCTGGGCCGCCGAGCACGTGGTCGGCGTGGCGCAGGGCGTCAGCGAGGACATCCTCAAGGATCTCCGCGCGAACTTCACCGGCGAGTGCACCGAGGTCGGTATGTATCTCGCGATGGCGCGCGTCGCGCACCGCGAGGGCTATCCGGAGATCGGTCTCTACTGGGAGAAGGCCGCGTATGAGGAGGCGGAGCACGCCGCGAAGTTCGCGGAGCTCCTCGGCGAGGTCGTCACCGACAGCACCGAGAAGAACCTGAAGATGCGCGTGGAAGCCGAGAACGGCGCGACCGCCGGCAAGTTCGACCTCGCGAAGCGCGCGAAGGCCGCGAACCTCGACGCCATCCACGACACCGTCCATGAAATGGCCCGCGACGAGGCCCGCCACGGCAAAGCCTTCAAGGGCCTGCTTGAGCGCTACTTCGGGAAATAAAGAACATAAAAAACACAAACGGGGAGAGAACTTCGGTTCTCTCCCCGCGTTTTGTCTCCGGGAAAAACCGCGTCCGACCGAGGCCGGACGCGGACTGCATCTTTACGTTTTTTTCGGGATTATTCTTTTCTCCGTCCCGCGGCAATCGCGCCGCACGCCAGGACGGCAAGGACGCCGAGGAGCATCAGCGCCGCAGCGGGTGCGGCCTCAGACCCGGTCGCGACGGACAACGGGTTTGCGGCTGCGGGCGTTTCGGGCGTCACCGCCGACTGCGGGGTCCGGTTGTCCGCGGGAGCGGGCGTCGGGTACGTGAGCGCATCAGGGCCGATCGTCGGCGCGGACGGCTGCGTCTCCTCCGGGACCGAGGGAGCCGACGGCTGCGTGTCCTCCGGCACTGTGGGCGTCGTCGGTTCCGTTTCCTCCGGCTCTACGGGCGTCGTCGGCTGGGTCTCCTCCGGCTCCGGCTCGTCCAGCGCGATAAACGCGAAGCCGTTTTCCTTGGCGTACGTTTCCGCCGCCGTGCCGGTGTAGCCGGTGATCTTGAAATTGGTCATCTTTTCGGAATAGGGATCTCTACCGTTATAGGCATACCCGAGGTTGCAGTTGTAGCCGAGGGCATGGTTGCCAATGGTCGTCACGCTGCGTGGGACGGTGACATTCGTCAGCGAGGCGCAGTTGACGACGGCGTGTTCCTCAATGGTGGTCATTCCTTCGGGAAGGACGACTGAGGACAGAACGGAACAGCCGTTAAACGTCCCTCGGGGAAGGGTAGTAAGGCCGTTGCCGAATGTCACGCTTTTCAAAGAGCTGAATCCTTCGCCAAACTGTTGAAGTCCAATCGATTCAACGCTGTCCGGGAACGTGACGCTGGTGATTTCCGAGAAAGTAAGAGCCGGGAGAACAAAAGCATCGTCTAGGACGTGCGTGATCCCGTCGGGCACAACGACGTCCCCGCCCGCGCCGACGTAGCCGATCAGGTTCGTCTTTGCGACGATGATAAAATCACCCTGCGCGGGTAAATGATCGGGGCTAAAAGCGTCTTGGCCGACAACGGCGCCGTCCACAATCGTCAGGCTGGACAAATTATTTGAACCGGAAAAAGCCATGTACCCGACGGATTTCACGGAATCCGCCAGAATAACGGTTGTCAGATTTTTGCAGCGGTCAAAAGCACCGGCTCCGACATTCGTGACGCCGTCGTTGACCACCACCGTTGTGATCTGGTCGCGATAGTCGCGCCAAGGTCCGGCCACCGGACCGTAACCGCCGAAATATCCGTTCATCTTGCCGGTTCCGCTGACGGTCAAAACGCCGTCGTCGGTCAGCGTCCACGTGACGTTGTCGCCGTCATTGTCCCACTGGATGTACGCCTCGTTCACCTGCCCGCAGATCCCCGACGCGATGACCTCCGCTGCGGAGACGCTGGGCAGCGCGGCGAGAACAAGCAGGACCGCAAGCAGAAATGCAAACAGCTTTTTCGTCTTCATGTTCAACCACTCCTGTACCTGAAAATCTTCGAGAATTTGTCGCTCAAACGGGAGAGTTCATTCTTAAAATTCCCGTTTTGCCAATTATACACCTTTATAGTTCATAAGTCAAGAGAAATGTGAATTAAAAATCGCTAAAATTTGGGGAATATAGAATTATAGTTGTAATGAAGTTTTCTTCAAGGAGATGCAGGAATGGAGAAGAACTACTGGGACTACGTGGAATGGCTGCCGAAGCGGCTCGCGGCGCTTCGGATGGAGAAAAAGGTCTCCGCGCGCGACATGAGCCTGTCCATCGGACAGTGTGCGAATTATATCAACCGCATCGAGACAGGGCGTGCGCTGCCGTCCATGCACGGCCTGTTCTATATCTGCGAATATCTCGGCATCACGCCGGAGGAATTCTTCGCGGAGGAAACGGCCTCCCCCGAAAAAACGCGGGAGCTTCTGCGGGCGCTGCAGCGGCTCACCCCCGAGCAGACAGAGCACGTCTTGTGGCTCGTGCGGGAGATCGCGGAAAAATGAGCGCTGTGCTTTGGCGCTGCTGCCCGCAGGTTCCACCCTGTGAAGCCCGCCACGGCAAGGCCTTCAAGTGCCTGCTCGAGCGGTACTTCGGGAAGTAAACCGAACGTCCAAGCATAAAAAAGGGGAGAGAGCCTGCGCTCTCTCCCTGTTTTTGTCTTTTTCCGTCAGTGGTCGTAATGCGCGGAGACCTTTTTCAGGTTCTCGATGATCGGCAGATGCTGCGGGCAGACGCCCTCGCACTGGCCGCACGCGATGCAGTCCTTCGCCGCGCCGAATTTCCCCGTGAGGTTCGCGTAGTTCGAGAAGTTGACCGTCCAGCCTTTCTCCTCGAGGTCCTCGCGCATATCCTCGTTGTAGAGCGAGAAATACTGCGGGATCGCGATGTGCATCGGGCAGCCCTCGGTGCAGTAGGAGCAGCCGGTGCAGGGGATGGCGATCTGGCTGTTGATGATCCGCGCGGCTTCAAAGCATACGGCCTGCTCCGCTTCGGTGAGAGGCCGGAAGTCCTCCATGTAGCCGAGGTTGTCCTCCATCTGGGAGAGGTTCGACATCCCGGAGAGGACCGTCATCACGTTCGGCAGGCTTGCCGCGAAGCGGATCGCCCAGCTGGGGACGGACATGTTCGGATCGTGCGCCTTGAAGAGGTCCTAGGCGGCCTGCGGCACCTTCGCGAGGGAGCCGCCCTTCACGGGCTCCATGACGATGACGGGCTTGCCGTGCTTCACCGTGACCTCGTAGCAGCCCTTCGACTGGATCCATTCGCTCTCCCAATCGAGGTAGTTGATCTGGAGCTGGACGAATTCCATCTCCGGG
>CANQIG010000150.1 GCA_947623765.1 uncultured Clostridia bacterium
CGCTGAAGCGGAGAGACAGGAGCGGGAAAAGACGGCCGCCCTCATCCGCGAGATCGGCGAAAAGCACCGCGTAAACGGCGAGGCAGCCGTGCAGGCCGTCCTGAAAGCCGTCATCGCCTGACGCGCCGTCTCTACCGTATGATTCTTCGAAGAAAGGAGATCAGCCTATGGCAGTTTTGCCCATGAAGCACATCGACGTGTACGCGCTGAAAAAACAGCGCAAGGCCGTGCTGGAATATCTCCAGCGCAGCGGCGTCGTCGAGGTGGAGAGCCGCCCCGCCCCGGACGGCGTTTTCTCCGTGATGGACACGGAGAGCGCGAAGGAGCGGTTCGCGGCGAGCGCCGCCCAGCTTTCCGCCGCGGTGGAAGCGCTGGACGCGCTGCAAAAACCGGATGGGTCGCTGCTGAAGTCCCTGGAGGGCCGCGAGCGCATCGGCCTTTCCCAGTATAACGAGACCGCAGACCGTTCCGGAGAGGCGGTGCAGACCGCCCAAAGGATCACGGCGCTGTGGAAAAAGCGCGGGGAAAACAAGGCGGAGATCCAGCGGCTGCAGACGCAGATCCGCGCGCTGGAGCCTTGGATGGCGCTGGACATTTCCATGCGGACCATCGCCACGCAATCGACCAGCGTGTTCATCGGCTCTTTCCCGACGGAATACACCGAGGAAACGCTCCGCGCGATCATCGCCGAGGGGATGCCCGAGACGGACGGCGTGGAAGTGGAGGTGCTCAGCCACACGCCGCAGCAGACCTGCGTGTTCCTGCTTTGTCACGGCTCGGACGGCGTCGCGCTCGAGAGCTTTCTGCGGTCCATCGGGTTCAGCTACCCGGCAGAACCCTCGAAGGTCCCCCCAAAGGAGCGCGCGGCCGCGCTTCAGGAGCGGATCGACGCGCTGCAGGAGACGGTCGCCGCCGAGGAAGAGGAGATCCGTTCCCATCTTCCGGAGCGCGAAACATTCCTCTACACCGTGGATTATTTCACGATGCGCACCGAAAAATACGAGGTCCTCGGAAAGCTCTGGCAGAGCGAACGCGTCTTCATCGTCACGGGCTTCGTCCCCGCAGACGCGGCCGAAGCGCTCCAAAAGGCGCTCGAAGAACGGTTTGAGGCGTATGTGGAGCTCCGCGACCCCGAAAAGGACGAGGACGTCCCGGTGCTGCTGCACAACAACGCCTTTGCCGCCCCCGTGGAGGGCGTGCTCGAAAGCTACAGCTTCCCGGGAAAGTTCGAGATCGATCCGAGTACGGTCATGGCCGTGTTCTATTACTTCCTCTTCGGCATGATGCTCTCGGACGCGGGCTACGGCATCATCATGGTGCTCGGCTGCGGGTTCGCGCTCTGGAAGTTCAAGAACATGGAGCAGGGTCTCCGGAAGACGCTGACGATGTTCCTCTACTGCGGCATCTCGACGACGTTCTGGGGCTTTATGTTCGGCAGCTTCTTCGGCGACGCGGTCACCGTGATCGGGAAGACCTTCTTCGGGGTGGACATCGCGTTCCCGACGGTGTGGTTCTCCCCGACGGTGGAACCGATGCGGCTCCTGCTCTTCTCGTTCCTCGTCGGCATCATCCACCTGTTCGCGGGGCTCGGCGCGAAGTTCTACCAGTACGCGAAGCGCGGGATGTGGAAGGACGCGGTCTACGACGTCGTCTTCTGGTATCTGCTGATCGGCGGCGCGATCGTCTATCTGCTCTCGATGCAGATGTTCGCGGACATGGTGTCCCTGAGCTTCCTCCTGCCGGAGGCGGTCGGCCTCGGCGGGGCAATTGCCGCAGGGATCGGCGCGGTGGGGATCGTCCTCACCTCGGGTCGGGAGTCGAAGAACCCCGGCAAGCGGTTCCTGAAGGGCCTCTACGGGCTCTACGGCGTCTCGAGCTGGCTCTCCGACATCCTCTCGTATTCTCGGCTCCTGGCCCTCGGCCTCGCGACCGGCGTCATCGCCTCGGTGTTCAACCAGATGGGCGCGATGATCGGCTGCAATCCCCTCGGCATCGTTGTGTTCCTCTTCGCGTTCATCGTGGGACACACGCTGAATATACTGATCAACGTGCTCGGCGCGTATGTACACACCAACCGTCTCCAGTTCGTGGAGTTCTTCGGAAAGTTCTACGAGGGCGGCGGGCGCAAGTTCGAGCCGTTTTCTGCAAAGACAAAATATTTCAAGATCACGGAGGAAAAATAACATGGAAAACTTTGACATCAACTCCCTCGGTATCGTTCTCGCGCTGACGGGCGCCGTGCTCGCGGCGCTGCTCGGCGGCATCGGCTCGGCGATCGGCGTCGGCATGACCGGCCAGGCGGCGGCGGGCGTCGTCACGGAAGACCCGTCCCTCTTCGGCAAGGTGCTGATCCTGCAGCTTCTCCCGGGCACGCAGGGCATCTACGGCCTGCTGATCGCGTTCTTGACGCTCGCGAACATCGGCGTTCTCGGCGGCAGCGGCGACATCTCGTTCGCGAAGGGCCTCATGTATCTCGCGGCCTGCATCCCGATGGCGGTCATCGGCCTGATCTCCGCGAAGCAGCAGGCGAAAGCGTCCGTCGCGTCCATCGCGCTCGTCGCGAAGCGCCCGGACCAGTTCGGCAAAGCCATGATCTTCCCGGCGATGGTCGAGACCTACGCGGTCCTCGCGCTGCTCATCTCCCTGCTCTCCGTTGCGAACATCGGCGGCATCGCCATTTGACGGCGCGAGCGGATCTGCCGCATAACGGCGGAAAGGAGAGAGCATGGCAACAGGATTGGATCGGATCATAGAGCGCATCCGGGAGGATGCGGCGCGGCGCGCGGACGAGACCGTGGAAGCGGCGAACGCGGAAGCGGAAAAAACGCTGGCCGAAGCTGAAAAGCAGGCGGAATCGGACGCCGCGGCCCTTTTGGAGGCCGCGAAGAAGGACGACGAAGCCGCGGCGCAGCGCGCGGAGGCTTCCGCGGAATTCGCGCGGCGCAAGGCCGTCCTTGCGGCGAAGCAGGAGGCCATCCGGGCCGTTGTGGCCGAGGCGCGGGCGCGGCTCGCCGCCATGCCGGACGCGGAATATTTCGAGGTGCTTTGGGGACTGCTGCAAAAGAATGCGGCCCCCGGCAAGGCGGAGATGCGTCTCTCCGCGAAGGACCTCGCACGCAAGCCCGCCGATTTTGACGGGAAAGCGGCCCGGCTCCCCGGGACGGAGATCACGGTCTCCACGGTCCCGGCGGAGATCGAAGACGGGTTCCTGCTCGTCTATGACGGCATCGACATCAACTGCACGTTCGACGCGCTGTTCTCGGCGCAGGCGGACGAGCTTTCGGACATCGCGGGGCGCGTCCTCTTCGGATGAGCGCGCCGCAGAAAGGAGGGAACGCCGGATGAAAACGGAATACACCTACGCCGTGGCGCGAATCAAAGCCCGGGAAACGGCGCTCCTCACCCAGCAGGACATCGACCGGCTCATGGCCTGCCGCACACCGGAGGAATGTCTCCGCGTGCTTGCGGACCGCGGCTGGAACGCGGGCGCCGCCGCGGACGCGGAGAGCGTCCTTTCGGCGGAGACCGAAAAGACGTGGGCGCTCATGCGGGAGCTCACCTCCGATCTCTCCGCGTTCGACGTGCTGCTGTACCCCACGGATTACAACAATTTGAAGGCGGCGGTCAAGTGCGTCGTCACGGGCGCCGCGCCGCACGGCGTGTTCCTGCCGGGCGGCACCGTGCCGACGGAAACGCTCCTCGCCGCGGCGGAGAGCCACGATTTTTCCGGACTCCCAGCCGCCATGGCGGAAGCGGGAAAGCGCGCCGCGCAGATGCTTTTGCAGACGCGCGACGGCCAGCTCTGCGACGTGATCCTCGACCGGGCCTGTCTCACGGAGATCCTCGCCGCGGGGAAGCGCAGCCGCAACCCGCTGATCGAGGCGTACGCCGCGTTCAAGGTCGCGACGACGGACATCAAGATCGCGTTCCGCGCGGTGAAGACCGGCAAGGCGCGGCCCTTCCTCGAGGAGAGCCTCGCGCCGTGCGATACGCTCGATGTGGCGGCGCTGACCGAGGCGGCGCTCATCAGCGAGGACACGCTTTTCGCGTACCTCAGCCGCACGCGCTACGACGGCGCGGTCGACGCGCTGAAAGCGGGCGCTTCCGCGTTTGAAAAGTGGTGCGACGACCGCCAGACCGCGCTGATCCGCAGCGAAGCGCGGAGTGACTACTTCACGGTCGCGCCGCTCCTTGCGTATGTTCTCGCGCGGCAGAACGAGATCGCGACGGTCAAGATCATTCTCTCCGGCAAGCAGAACGGCCTCCCGGACGAAAAGATCCGCGCGCGCTTACGGGCATTTTAAGGTCGTACGGTCAAGGTCGCGCTTTTCTGAAGAAAAGCGCCCAAAAGACTTTGACGTTTGCCCGAGGAAATCGCGCAGCGGAAAAGAGGCCGGTTCCTCGCCATGGGCATTTGAGGCCGGGGCGTGCCGCAACGGGGTTTCAATTCCGATGCGGGCAGCGCAGCGGCGAAAACCTCGTGAGTTTCAGGTTGCACTCGTGAAGGGTGACGCACAAAAAAGAGTTTTCCGGCGCAGGAGTAAGTTTCCCGGGAGCACCGGCGAAGTTCGCGGAGCGAACGACCGGCGCGACGCAAAAGTCTTTTGGTCTTACCTTTTCTTCAGAAAAGATAGGCGGCGCGGGAGTAAGTTTCTCGGAAGCACCGGCGAAGTGAGCGGAGCGAACGACCAGCGCGACGTAAAAGTCTTTGGGACCTACCTTTTCTTCCAGAAAAGGTAGGCGGCGCGCGGGCAAAGCCCGTTTCGTTTGCCCTACGTTGGCTTGCGGTGAACGGGAGAAAGTTCCCCCACATAAACGTCGTTTCCAGCGCGGGGGAAATGCTCCCGAACCCACCTGCGAAGTGAGCGAAGCGAACGACCAGCGCGACGTAAAAGTCTTTGCCCAGCTTTCTTCAGAAAGCTGGCGCGACGCAAAAATTCTTTTGCCCACTTTTTTGAAAGAAAAGTGGGGGCAGGAGGATCCATGTACAGAGCAGCAGTGATAGGAGACAGAGACAGCATATACGGATTTGCGGCGCTGGGCCTCGACGTGTTTCC
>CANQIG010000151.1 GCA_947623765.1 uncultured Clostridia bacterium
TCCTCGATGGAGAAGTCCGCCACATCGATGATCTTCTCCCCGAGCTCCCGCTTCGGTTCGGCGTCCGCGTGGACGGTCAGCTCGTAGAGCGCCTCGCCGTCCGCGTAAATATACGTCCGATAATCGTTTCCCTCCACCGTGTCGCTCAGGCACAGCGCCGTTTCGCCCTCGAGCTCCGTCAGCGCCACAGCGCCTGAGGCGTCGTGCTGGCGCAGCTTTTCCGCCACATACGAGACGGCGGTGCGTGTGGAGAACGTGTCCTGCATCTGGCCGACCGTCGTCTGGTAGGCCCGGATGCCGATCATCGCAAGGATCATCGCCGAGGCCGCGAACACGCAGAACAGTCCCAGCGTAAAGAGCAGATCGGTGGTGTGGCTCTCGCTGCGTTTCATTCTTCGCCGCCCCCTTACCGGATCCGCAAAACGGTCACGTCGGGCATGAGGTTCGAGCCGATGGTCTCATACGAGATCACATACTTGCTCTTGTCATACCGAAGGCCGTAATGTTCTTCCAAATACACGAGACTGTCGGGATAAAAGCCTTCCAGCGCGTAGCAGTGTACGGCGCTCTGGCGGACGCTGTTTTCCAGCCCCTCGATCTCCTGCCGCGCCGTGAGGTCCGAGATGTTGTTCATCCCGAGCACCAAAAGGACGAGCGCGGCGAGAAAGACGAGCACGGAGAACACGCGCCCCGCGATCTTCCCCCACGGTCTCGATCTCTCAAACCGGTTCATGCAGCACCTCAACCGATCCCGGACATGATCCCGAGCAGCGGCAGCATCACGGAGAGCAGGATCATGCCCACCGCGACGGAGAGCAGCGCGACCAGCGTCGGCTCGAGCTTCGCGATGACGCCCGCCATCCGCTGTTCGATCTCCTCGTCATACTGGTTGGAGATCTGCTCAAGGACCTGATCCGTCGCGCCGGTCTTCACGCCGATGTGGATCATCCGCGCGTAAACGCCGGAGAAAAGCCCGGTCTCGGTCACCGCATCGCTCAGGCTCCCGCCGGAGGCCACGGCCTCGCGCACCTGCTCCACCTTCTTTCCGACCGTCGGGTGCTCCACCAGTCGGGAGACCATCTCGAGCCCCTGGTCGATGTTGAGCCCGCTGCTCAGCGCCAGGTGCATCCCGCTCGCGAACCGCGCGGTCGCGATCATCTCGGAGAGCTTCTTCGTCGCAAAGAACCGCGTGGAGAACCCGCGCATCCAGCCGCGTCCCTTCTTGCTCACAAAGAGCCAGATGCACACCGCCGCGAGCACCGCCGCCACCGCCACGAACACGATGCTATACCGGCTCATCGCGTCGCCCATGGAGAGCACTGCGCCGGCCACGCCGTCGAGCCCTGCGCCGAGCTGCTGGAACACCTGGTTGAACACCGGCAGCACCTTGATGACGAGCACGAGCATCACCGCGACCATCATGCCCAGCATGACGAGCGGGTACGTCACCGCGCTCTTGATCCCCTTCGCGAGCTCGTCCTCCCGGCGGTAGTACGCCGCGAGCGACTGCATCACGTCGTCGAGGCGGCCGGACTGCTCGCCGAGATCCGCCATGTTGCAGAGATACGCCGGGAAGCACCCGCTGTCCTGCAGCGCGGCGCTCAGCATCCCGCCCATCTCCAGCTCGCCGAGGAGGAACTGCAGCAGATCCTTCCCGTCGCCCTCGGCGCTGTCCTCGAGCATGATGGAGATCCCCTCATTCACGGAGATGCCCGAGCGCAGGATCAGCCCGAGCTGCCCGCAGAACGTGGCGAGCTCCGCGTTGTTCAGCGGTTTCCCGGAGAACTTCTTTTCGCGAATTTCTTCATCCATTTTCGATCCAAACTCCTTTCCGGCGCGTTTACCGTGAATACTGCACGTTGTAATTGCTTCCGTCCCCGATGTATTTCAAAATCGAATCCTTATTCTTGCTGTTGGAGGCAAACGTCGGGTCCATCCGCGTCCACCCGTCGCCGGTAAACTCGATCAGCCGGTCGATCCACCCGACCTCCTCCACGTACACGCTGATCCAGGAGTGGTACGTCTTGCCCGCGTACCCGATCTCGAGCTTCGTCGGGATGTCCTGTGAGCGCAGCATCGCCGCGGTCAGCGCCGCGTAGTCGAAGCAGATCCCCTTCCCGGTCTCGAGCGTCTCGTCCACGTCCGGCAGGTAGCCGCTGCCGACGGTCTGCGCCTTCTCCTTGTCGTAGACGACGTTCTCCACGACGAAGTGGTAGACGAGAGACACCGCGTCCAGATCGTTCTCCGCGTCCTCGACGACTTCCTTGGCCTTCGCAACCGCCTGCGAGTCCGCGTCGAACTTCACGAACATATTCGGGTAGAGGAAGGGCAGGAGCTCGTCCTCGAGCTCCACCGTCACCGTCTCCTTGAAGAGCGTCGCGTACTGGTTGCCGCTGATGTTCTCGTACCCGTCCACGGCGTATTCCCCGGGACCGGCGGTCAGCGGCAGCGTCTCGTATTCCTCCGAAGCCGTGAGAAAATACTTGTACGTCGTCCCATCCGGGCCGGTGATGAGCACGCTGGCCTTCCCCGCAGACCCGGTGTACCGCGCCATCACATACCCCTCGTCGGCGTTCGAGGCGTCGACCGCGAGCGGTTCCCCGCCGAGGACGACATTTCCATCAGCCTTCGCCTCGAGCACCTTCGGGCCGTTCGGCCGCTTTTTCTTATCCTGCTTTTCCGGAGCCTCCGTCTGCTTGGCGCTCCCCGCGCCGGAGCCGCCGGTGCGGCTGCTGCCCGTCCCGCCCGTCACCGCGACGCTCGCCGAGGAGACGCTCCCGCCCTGGGCCGTCTGCCCGCTGCCGCAGCTCACAAAAAATGTGCAGAGACACAGCACCGCTCCGATCACACTGTACCGTTTCCGCCGTTTCAAACCGCTTCACCTCTCGCGTACGGAGATCCTCCGTTTCGCCGCGCGGCGCTTCCAAAATCGCATTCCCCATGCCGCGCATTCCGCTTATATTATAACACAGGGGCAGCATACAGTTCAAGCCCTTTTCCCTTTTCCTGTAAAACACTTTCCCCCACTGCGCGGCGCGCCGTATCCCCGAAAACAGAGAGAAAACCGCGCCCCCTTTTTCCAAAGGAAACGCGGCTTTTTTGACCCGATCAGTGTTTCTGGAGCAGCTCGGCTTCCGCCTGATGCTTCTCCTCGATCTTCTCCTCCAGCTCATCCTCCAGATCGTTCTGGCGCTTCTTCTGACGGACGATGTGCACGATCAGCACCACCGCCATCAGGATGAGAACGACCAGAGCGAGGAGATCCCAAAGGCAGAACCCGAAGGTCGTATGAAAATACGTATGCATATGCCTCTCCTTTCCGGACGTACGGTTTGCAAAACACCTTCCCCGAGGTCCCAAACAAGCGGCAAACCCGCCTGTCCCATACCTCTACTTTGTAGTATACATTTTCCGCAGTATTTTGTCAAGAGGAAATACAAGCATTTCGCGGCTTTTTTACGTTCTAAGCGGGCTTTTTACGCCGCGCCCGCCCGGCCTGTCCTCCTCCAAGGAGAAAGCCAGCGCAGACCGACACCCGCACCACACCCGCGTCAAAAAGCGCGCCCGAAGAAGACCACGCTGTCCGCGCAGAACAAGTTTTCATGCCGTGCCTCCCGGCCCGCCGGGCCTGTCCTCCTCCAAAGAGAAAGCCAGCGCACAGACCGACACCCGCGCCGCACCAACATCAAACAATGCATCAGCGGCAGAACACAGCGCCGCACGCACACTCTTACACCGCGCCTCCTCCCCCTCCAAAGAAAAAGCCAGCGCGCAGACCGACACCCGCGCCGCCGCGCGGAACACGCTCTTACGCCGCGCCTCCCGGCCCGCCCTGCCTGTCCTCCTCCAAGGAGAAAGCCAGCGCAGACCGACACCCGCGCCGTGCCCGTATCAAACAACGCGCCAACAGCAGAGCACGCCATCCTCAGAGAACGCGCTCTTACGCCGCGCCTCCCGGCCCGCCCTGCCTGTCCTCCTCCAAGGAGAAAGCCAGCGCGCAGACCGACACCCGCACCGCTCCTGCGTCAAACAGCGCGCCCGCAGCGGACCGCACCGTCTCGCCGGTCGTCACAATGTCGTCCACCAAAAGAATTCGCAAACCGTTCGCCGCGCCGTCCGCGCGGTATGCGTCCCGGACATTCTCCGCGCGCTTCGACGCCGGAAGCGTGTGCTGCGCGGGGTTGTCCCGGATCTTCCGGAGCAGTTCCCTGCACGGCACGTCGATCTCCCGCGCGAGCGCCTGCGCGAGGAGCACGGATTGATCGTACCCGCGTTCCCGGAGCCGCGGCTCGCTCACGGGCAGCGGCACGACCGCGTCGAGGGGAAGAAAGCCCGAGGCGCACTGTGCCATCTGCTTCCCAAACGACGCCGCGAGGCTGTGCTCACCGTGGAATTTAAATCGAAAGATCGCGTCGCGGATCGGCCCGTGGTACCGCCACGGCGCGCGGCACTCCACCGAATGCGTCCCCACAGCGAGGTACCGCCGCAGGCGCTCCGAGGCACCCTTCGCGCACGCCGCGCAGAGCCCGTCCGCGTTGAGCGGCAGCGCTTTGCCGCAGATCACGCAACGCGGCGGATAGATGAGGTCCAGCAGCTTCTTCCAAACGGATCTCCCTTCCATGCTCCATCCCCCCTATTTTATCCCGGCGCATTTTCCAGTGCCCAATGTTTCTTTCAAACCCGACTACGGCCCTTCGGTGGTTCTTCCACCGCGCAAATTCCGTCCGACGGTTCTCTTGTTTCGTTCCCTATATTCGTTTCTCCGCTCTTACGAACACGGTTATCCTCTCGGGTGCCCGTTCTCCTCAGAACCATCGTCATTTTCCGAGCCTAAGGTCTCTGCCTTTTGCGTTCCGTGTAGTTATTGCATCTTGGTGGGCCAAGGCTTTCTTGGCGACACCGGGTTCCTCTCGTCCCGCCGCGCATCACTTCTTCCTCCGGATCCACTCCTTCGCGAGGTCCAGCCCGCCGAGAAGCGCGATCACCAGCAAAATCGA
>CANQIG010000152.1 GCA_947623765.1 uncultured Clostridia bacterium
CGATCCTCGTCTGGTTCACGACGTATTTCGGGTTTGTCGACGGCAGCTTCACGATGCTCACCGAGGAGCAGATCGACTGCTCCATCCTCGCGATGATCGGGAACGCGATCGCGTGGATCTTCATCCCGCTGGGCTTCGGCAACTGGCAGGCGACGGTCGCCTCCATCACGGGCCTCGTCGCGAAGGAGAACATCGTCGGCACGATGGGCATCCTCTACGGCGGCTCCGGCACGGTCTATTCGAGCCTCGCGGCGTCGTTCACGACGGTCTCGGGCTACGCGTTCCTCGTGTTCAACCTGCTCTGCGCCCCGTGCTTCGCGGCGATCGGCGCGATCCGCCGGGAGATGGCGAGCGGCAAATGGACCGCGTTCGCGATCGCGTATCAGTGCGGCTTCGCGTATGTCATCGCGCTGATCGTCAACCAGTTCGGCGCGCTCTGCATGGGGCGGGGGAACGTCCTCGGCGTGATCGCCGCGGCGGCGCTCGTCGCAGCGCTGATCTTCCTGCTCGTGCGCCCGTATAAAGAATCCACACGGCTCGAAAACGCGGTGCGCGTGAAATAAGCGCGCTTCCGCCTGGATAGAATAGAAGATGGGAATGGATCAAAAGGGGGTCTTTCTGTGATCGAATGGCTTGCGGTAAACGGGGCGACGGTCCTGGTCGCGGCGCTCGTCGCGGCGCTTGCGGCGCTCGCGGTGTATGTGCTGCGGCGCGACAAAAAGCGCGGGAAGTCCTCCTGCGGCGGCTGCTGCGGTTCCTGCCCGATGGCCGGTTCCTGCGGCGGGCGGCCCGCAGACGGGACGCCCGGGAAGCGGTGACGGTGCTCGGACCGGAAAAAGGCAGAACGGAGGCAGGGGTCCCCCCGGTGCGGGGAGCCCCTGTCTTTTGCTGTTTTCGGGAGGGAAAGGCGTTGAGAAAAAGCGGGGGCGGATGGGGAAGGACGGAGGGCAGCAGGGGCGATGCGGGCTTTCGGCTTTGGGAGGGCGGCGACGGGCTGCTGTTACCAGAGAAAAAAGGAGGGCGTCGCGAGATTTTGGCTTTGAGTGGATGAAGGGGATGGACGGGCTGCTCGGCGGGTGCGGCGGCGGAACGGAGGAGCGGAAACTTGGGGCGGTCGGAGAAATCGAGCGCGGCGTGAGAGATTGACGGATAAAAACCCGGAGCACGGCGAAGGAGCGGCGGGGAAATCGGGAAAATCACAAAAAATGCGAAAAAAGGTTGAAAACTTCCTTAAAAAATGGTATAGTGAATGCAGAGGAGCGTCTCGGGCCGCAGAGGGCGGCCCCGGGGAGGCGTTTGGCCCGGCGCTGCCGGAGTATTGGAAAGGAAGTTGAAGAAAATGAGTCAGCGCAGGATGGACGCGCTCGTCAAGCCCGCGGCGGGCAGGGGGCTCGTCCTGACACAGGTCCCCGTGCCGGAACCGGGCATGGGCGAGGTGCGGATCAAGATCCATAAGACGGCGATCTGCGGGACGGATGTGCACATCTACAACTGGGACCCGTGGAGCGAACAGAACGTGAAGCCGCCGCTCGTCATCGGGCACGAGTACGTCGGCGAGATCGACACGCTCGGCGAGGGCGTCGAGGGGCTGCACGTCGGGCAGACCGTTTCCGGCGAGGGACATATCGTCTGCGGGCACTGCCGGAACTGCCGCGCCGGGAACGGCCAGTGGTGCCGCAACACGAAGGGCGTCGGCGTGAACCGCGACGGCGCGTTCGCCGAGTACCTTGTGATCCCGGCGAGCAACGTGATCCCGATCAACCCGGGCATCGACGAGGACATCGTCGCGTTCTTCGACGCGTTCGGGAACGCCACCCACACGGCGCTGATGTTCGACGTCGTCGGCGAGGACGTGCTCATCACGGGCGCGGGGCCGATCGGCATGATGGCCGCGGCCATCGCCCGGAAGAACGGCGCGCGCAGCGTCACCGTCACGGACCTCAACGACGACCGGCTGGAGCTCTGCCGCAAAATGGGCGCGACGCACACGGTGAACGTCGGGCGGGAGCACCTCGAGGACGCGCTCCCGAAGCTCCACATGGTGGAGGGCTTCGACGTGGGCATGGAGATGAGCGGCAGCGCGCGGGCGCTCTCGAGCATGATCTCCCTGATGCGCAACGGCGGCAAGATCGCGCTGCTCGGCATCCAGCAGCCCGGCGCGGACATCGACTGGAACGAGATCATCTTCAAGGGGCTCTGCCTGCAGGGTATCTACGGCCGGAAGATGTACGAGACGTGGTACAAGATGATGGCGATGGTGGAGGGCGGCCTCGACCTCTCGCCGATCATCACGCACCGGCTGCACTACACGCAGTTTGAAGAGGGCTTCGCCGCGATGAACAGCGGCAAGGCCGGGAAAGTCATTTTGAACTGGAATTGAGGCGATTACGATGAAAGAAGCGATCAAACGGTATGCCGCAGAGCTCGAGGAGATGCGGGCTTCCGGGACCTATAAGAGCGAGCGGCTGATCACGACGCCGCAGTCCGCGCACATCAGTACGACGGCGGCGAAGAACGTGCTGAACCTCTGCGCCAACAATTACCTCGGCCTCGCGGACGACCCGCGGCTCATCGAGGCAGCGAAGGCGAGCTACGACACATGGGGCTACGGGCTCTCCTCGGTGCGGTTCATCTGCGGCACGCAGGCGCAGCACCGCACGCTCGAGGAAAAGCTCTCCGCGTTCCTCGGGATGGAGGACGCGATCCTCTACTCCTCCTGCTTCGACGCGAACGGCGGCCTCTTTGAGACGCTGCTCACGTCGGAGGACGCGATCGTCTCCGACGAGCTGAACCACGCGAGCATCATCGACGGCATCCGGCTCTGCAAGGCGAAGCGGTTCCGCTACAAGAACAACGACATGGACGATCTGCGCGCGCAGCTCACCGCCGCGAAGGAGGCGGGCGCGCGGACGATCCTCATCGCGACCGACGGCGTGTTCTCGATGGACGGCATCATCGCGAATCTGCCGGGCATCTGCGACCTCGCCGACGAGTTCGGCGCGCTCGTCATGGTGGACGACAGCCACGCGACGGGCTTCGTCGGGAAGACGGGGCGCGGCACGCCGGAATACTGGGGCGTGACGGACCGCGTCGACATCCTGACGGGGACGCTCGGCAAGGCGCTCGGCGGCGCGTCGGGCGGCTATACGGCTTCGTGCCGGGAGATCGTCGACCTGCTGCGGCAGCGCTCGCGGCCGTACCTCTTTTCAAACACGCTCGCCCCGGCGATCTGCGCCTCGGCGATCCGCGTGCTGGACATTCTCTCCGAGACGACGGAGCTGCGCGACAAGCTCGAGGCGAACACCGCGCATTTCCGCGCCGCGCTGAGGGACGCCGGATTCGACGTGCCGGACGGCGTGCATCCGATCGTCCCGGTGATGCTCTACGACGCGAAGGTCGCGCAGGAGTTCGCCGCGCGGATGCTCGAAAAGGGCGTGTATGTCGTCGGGTTCTGCTACCCCGTCGTGCCGAAGGGCAAGGCGCGCGTGCGCACACAGGTCTCCGCCGCGCACAGCGTCGAGGACCTCGACTTCGCCGTCGAGTGCTTCAAGGCCGTCCGCGCGGAGATGGGGATCTGAGCGGGAGCAAAAAAGGACTTGTTGTGAAAGGGCGGCCCGGCGGATCAAACGCCGGTCCGCTTTTGCGGGGGCCGTGCGCCCGGCGGCGAAAAAAAGAAGGCGGCCCGATGGGGCGGTTCGGCGGGGAGTAGGCGCGGACGTGGAACGGGAATACGCGGGAAAACGGAGCGGGAGGATTTCGGGGGACCGGAAGCCCTGCTTTTTTTTGAAAAACCTCTTGACAAGCGCGGGCAAACTGTATATACTGTACCTATACAGTTTCCAAGGAGACCGATATGCATATTTTTATCGACAACCGAAGCGGCGTTCCGATCTACGAGCAGATCGCGGAGCGGATCAAGGCCGCGATCCTTTCCGGCGAGGCGGAGCCCGACGAGGCGCTGCCGTCGATCCGCGCGCTCGCGCGGGGCCTGCGGATCAGCGTCATCACGACGAAGCGCGCCTACGACGAGCTCGAGCGCGGCGGGTTCATCTACACGCTGCCCGCGAAGGGCTGTTTCGTCGCGCCGAAAAATCTGGAGCTCGCCCGAGAGGAGCATCTGCGGCAGATGGAGGCGCATCTGCGGGAGGTCCGGCGGCTCGCCGCGCTCTGCGGGACGGATCTCGACGGCGTGCGCGAGATGCTGGAATTGATCTGGGCGGAAAACGACTGAAAAAGGAGAGAGGAAAATGACGGATGCAATTGAAGTCAGGGGACTGGAAAAGCGGTACGGGGGATTTGCGCTGGGGCCGCTGGACTTTGCGCTGCCGGGCGGCTGCGTGCTCGGGCTGCTCGGGGAGAACGGCGCGGGGAAGACGACGACGCTCGCGCTGCTGCTCGGCGCGGTGCGCCCGGACGGCGGCACCGCGCGCGTGCTTGGGCACGAACTCTCGGAGGACCCGCGGGGCTGGAAGGAGGACGTCGGCGTGGTGTTCGACGAGCCGGGCCTGCCCGAACCGCTCACCGCCGGGGAGCTTGGGCGCGTGTTCGCGGGGATCTACCGGCAGTGGGACGCGGCGGAGTACGACCGGCTGCTTCGGCGGCTCGAGCTGCCGAAGGACAAGCCGTTCAAGACGTTTTCGCGCGGGATGCGCATGAAGCTCGGCATCGCGGCGGCGCTCTCGCACCGCGCGAAGCTCTTGCTCCTCGACGAGCCGACGGGCGGGCTCGACCCCGTCGTGCGCGACGAGGTGGTGTCCTTGTTCGCGGACTTCACGCGCGAGGAGGACCACGCGATCTTGATCTCGTCGCACATCGTGAGCGACCTCGAAAAGCTCTGCGATTATGTGGCGTTTCTGCACAGGGGGCAGATGACGCTCTTTTCCGAAAAGGACGCGCTGCTCGACGAATACGCGCTCTGGCACTGCACGGCGGCGGAGCTGGCCGCCCTGCCGGAGGAGGCCGTCGCCGGGGCGCGGGTGACGGAATTC
>CANQIG010000153.1 GCA_947623765.1 uncultured Clostridia bacterium
GCGGATTCAGCTTCAGCCGCACGGCGTTTTCGCGCTGCGCCTGCGTCGGGTAGATGAAACTCCGGCCGATGTACCGGTTCTTCACAAACGCGGACGCATAGCGGATCCCGCTCTCCTCCGCGTAGCCCATGGAGGCCTCCATCCCGCTGTCCGGCACGCCGCAGACGATGTCCGCCTCCACCGGATGTTCCCGGGCGAGGACCTTGCCCATATTGCGTCGCGCCTCGAAGACGCTGAGCCCGTCGATGACCGAATCCGGCCGCGCGAAGTAGATATATTCAAACACGCAGAGGCTCGTCCGGGGGACCCGGGCGTAGATCAAAGTCCGCGTGATCTTTCCGTTTTCAATGAGGACCAGCTCGCCGGGCCGCACGTCCCGCACGAAGCGGAACCCGCAGCTGTCCAGCGCGCAGGTCTCGGATGCCACCGCCATGCCGGAGTCGTTCTCCCCGATGCAGAGCGGCCGAAACCCGTACGGGTCCCGGAGGGCGACCAGCTTCCCGTCTCCCGACATCACGATGAGCGAGAACGCGCCCTTGAGGATCTTCGCGGCCGCGGCAGCGCCCTCCGCGAGGTCCCGCGCCTTCATGACGCGGTACGCGATGAGCTGCGAGATGACCTCGGTGTCGCTCGTCGCCGAGAAATCGAGGCCGAACGGCATCAGCTTTTCGCGGATCTCCCGCGCGTTGATGACGTTCCCGTTGTGGACCGTCGCGATCCGGCCCGTCAAAAATTCCGTGACGAAGGGCTGAACATTCTGGATCGTGTTGGAGCCCGTCGTCGAATACCGCGCGTGCCCCACGCCGACCTTGCCCCTCGGCAGCCCCAGCAGCACAGCGCTCGGGAACACATCGTCCACGAGACCGACGTCCTTGTGCATCGAGATCGTGTGGCCGTGGCTCACGGCGATGCCGGCGCCCTCCTGCCCGCGGTGCTGCATCGCGAGCAGCGCGTTATAGGTGATCCCTGCCGCCTCCGCATAGTCGTTCTCCGGAAAGAGACTGACGCCGAATACGGCGCAGGCCTCGCGGAGGCGTTCGGAATCCTTTGCGTCGTCCATTTTTTCATCCCTCCGTCAAACATCGTAGGTCTTCAGGATGCGTTCCGCGATGCTTCGCTTCGAGGTCCGCATATCCATCGCCTGCTTCTCGATGTACCGGTGCGCCTGCTGTTCGCTCATCCGCAGATATTCCACCAAAATGCACTTTGCCCGCGCGACGATCCGGACCTCCTCCATTTTTTCCCGCAGCTTTCGGTTCTCCTCCTCGCAGTCGCGCACGCGCGCGAGCGTCGCGGCGAGCAGTCGCAGCGCCTGGAAAAACACGGTCCGGGAGACCGGCTTCGCGACGGTCAGAACGCCGCGCGCCGAAAGCTCCACGCTCAGTGCCTCGAAGACCTCGCTCTTTGCGAGGACCACGGTCCCGAGCCCGAGCTCCGCCGCGTGCAGCGCGAGCTCCTTTCCGAACTCGTCGGGCAGCGGCGTGTTGATGATCACAAGGTCGAAGGGACTTTGGAGCAGCATCCGCCGCGCGTCTCCGCCGCTGAACACGCAGGAGACGGGAGAATACTCCCTCGGGGAAAGCAGCTCCGTCAGGTGCCCGGCGCCCGCCTGCGTCCCGGAAACGATCAAAACGCTCCGGCGCGGCGCGGTCCGGGTGTCAGACGTTCGATCCATCCGCCCGCCCCCGATCAGTTCGCGTGCCGGCCCGCGCCAAATGCCCGGACGACCGTTTCCACCAGATAGACCGGCAGGGTCTTCTGCACGAACTCGCTTTTGTCAAAACGCAGCAGCGCCTCAGTCAAAGACGCGGGAAGCGCGTTCTCCGGCGATGCAGCAAGGTCCTCCTCCGGAAGCTGCAGCCCGCGCTTCACGCCGTCGAGCCCCGCGTAGATCAGCGCCGCGTACGCCAGATACGGATTCGCCGTGGAGTCGGGCGTACGCACCTCGATGGTGCCGCCCTTGAGATACGCGAAACGCCGTCGGCTGTTTTTGGACCAGGTGATATGCTTCGGCACGTCCATCACGCCCAGTCGGCGGTAGGACGCTTCCGTCGGGTTCAATAGTGCCGTGATCTCCGCCGCGTGCGCCAGGATCCCCGCGAGGAACCGCGCCGCCGTCTCCGGCCGCTCGGACTGCGGCGTCAGAGAAATGTGGAACCCGCTGCCGTCCCGGTCCGGGATCGGCTTCGGGTGGAACGAGGCATAGAGTCCGTTCCGCGCCGCAACGGTCTGCACCGCAGATCTGTACGTCATCACGTCGTCGGCGGAATGGACCGCCGAGCTGCGGCAAAACTCGATGATGTTCTGTCCCGGGCCGCCGCTGTGGTGGGAAAACCGCGGCAGGACGTCCATGTCCTCCAGCGTCAGGCAGATCTCCCGGCGCACGTCCTCGCCCCGATCCTCCGGCGCGGCGTCCATGAACCCAGCGCTGTCGAACGGGACGTCCGTGGGCTTTCCCGTCTCGTCCAGCCGGAAGAGGTAGAACTCGCTTTGTACGCCCACCTCGAATCCGATGCCCTCGTTCTGCGCCGCGCGGACCGCGTCCTTCAAAACGCCGCGGGAATCGAGCGCAAACGGTTCCCCGTCGACGCGCCGGATATCGCAGAACAGCCGCGCGACCCGCCCGTGCGCCGGACGCCACGGCAGAAGCTGCAGCGTGTCGGTGTCCGGGATGAGGCGCAGCTCGCTGTCGCTCTCCGCCTCAAATCCCTCCACGCGGGAGGCGTCGAAGGCGATTCCCTCCGAAAAGGCGTCGTGGAGCAGCCCCGGCTGGATCGCGATGATCTTCTGCCGGCCGAAAATGTCGCAAAAGGACATCTTGATGAACTTCACGTCGTTGTCCAGCAGGTATTCCTGCATCTCCGACTCCGTATACCGCATCGTATGCATCCCCTTCGCGGGCGGCCCGCTTTTTCCCGCATAAATTATAGCACAAGACCCTTTTCCCGGCAAGCCGCAGAACGCACAATTCTTTTGACATTTGCCGCAGGATGTTGGTTGTTCCTCCCGCGCCTCCCGCCGCCTGCGCGCTGCGCTCAGTTCGTCACGTAGAGCTGGCGGTAGGGGTTTTTCGTGTTCGGCGTGAGCAGATAATACGTCGAAGCGAGGAGCGCTCCGGCGTCCCCGCCGAACTTCTCCGCCCAGCGGCGGATCAGCGGCTCCGCCGCCGCCATGTCGCCTTCGTCGGCCTTTCGCGCCGAGACCTGCGCGGGCAGATCCTTCGGGAGATGCTCCGTGCGCAGATAGATGCGCCCGCCGTGCATCCCGGTCCCGCAGAAATTCCCGACGGGCTGCCGGTCCTCGCAGCCGATCCCGAGCACCACGATCACGCCGCCCGCCTGGTATTCGCCGAGGAAGCTCCCTGTCCGCCCGCCGATCACGAGCACCGGGACCTTCTCCTGATATTCCTTCATGTGGATGCCCGCGCGGTAGCCCGCGTCGCCGCGCACGTAGATCGCGCCGCCGCGCATCGCGTACCCCGCCGCGTCCCCGGTGCTCCCGAAGACGGTGATCTCGCCGTCGTTCATCGTGTCGCCGGTCGCGTCCTGCGCGTTGCAGTGGACTTCGATGCTCCCGCCGTCGAGATACGCGCCGAGCGCGTTCCCTGGCACCTGATCGAGCACGATCGTCCCCTCGCTCAGCCCCGCGCCGATATACCGCTCACCGAGCGCATAGACTTTCTCTTCCATCCTTCATTTCCCCCTCACTGCTTTTTCGCGAGCAGTTCCCGTCTCGCCTTCGCCGTGAACGCCATGAGCTGCGGCTTTTCGCAGATCAGCGCGAAATCGATGCCCGAAAGCGGCGTCCTCTCGCGGATCAGCGCCGTATAGATGCCCGCGCGCGCCACATCCCCGATCAGGATGAACCCGCGCAGCAGATCGCTCTCGTAAAACAGGATCTTGTAGTTTTCCCCGTCCCGCGAGACATACGTCTCCCCGGTGTAGGAACCGGCCGTCAGGATATGCAGGCCCATGAACCCGATGGCGTTCATCGGGTTCGCCTTTTTCAGCTCTTCCCGGCCGCCCGCCATCGTGACGCCCGCCGCATGCCCCTGAAAATACGCGTTCGGCAGCAGCGCGAGCACCCGGCTCTGCCCGGAGGAAATATCGTAGCTCTCCGCACAGTCGCCCGCCGCGAACACGTCGGGCAGCGAGGTCCTGCCGGTCTCGTCGGTCGCGATGCCCCGCCGCACCGCGCCGCCCGCGTTTTCGATCAAAGAGACCGACGGGCGCACGCCGACCGCGACGACGAGCACGTCAAATTCCAGCGTTTCGCCGCTTTTCAGCACCGCCCGGTCTCCCTCGAACCGGAGCACCGTGTCCGAGAGCCGGAACGACAGCCCGTGCATCTCGAGATGGGCCTGCACGATCCCCGCGCCCGTCTCGTCCAAAATGCTCGGCAGCACGCGGTCCGCGAGGTCCACGACGGTGATGCTGCCCGCGCGGGAGAGGATCCCCTCCGCGCATTTGAGGCCGATCAGCCCCGCGCCGAGGATCAGCACGCGGCTCTCGGGCGTCAGCGCCTTTTCGAGCGCCTTCGCGTCGTCGAGGGAGAGGAAGGTGAATTTCTTCTCCACCGTCTCCATCCCGTCGATCTTCGGTACGAACGGCACGGAGCCCGTCGCATGCATCAGCTTTTCATACGGGATCTTCTCCCCGGTCTCGAGCGTCACCGTTTTCTCCGCCGGGTCGATCTCCGTCACGCGCACGCCGAGCCGCGCGTCGACCCTGTTCTTTTCGTAAAAATCATCCGGGCGGTATTTCATCCGCTCTTCGTCGGTCTTGCCCTCGAGCAGATAGGAGATCAGCGGTCTCGAATAGGTGTGGTACGGCTCCGCGGAGAGCAGCGTGACCGAACCCTCTCGGTCCACGCTGCGGATGCCCTCCACGCAGGCGATCCCCGCGGCGGAGTTCCCGATGATCACATATTTCGCCATGCACTCACGCCCTTTCCTCAAAGATGATCGCC
>CANQIG010000154.1 GCA_947623765.1 uncultured Clostridia bacterium
CCTCTCCGGCGGCTACGTCCGCGTCCTTGTCCCGGACGTAGCCGCCGGAGAGGTAGCCGTAGCTCTCCTCGAAGCCGAGGAGGTAGCGCTCCGGATGGCCTTCGGCCTCGAGCGAGGCGATCTGGTCGCCGATGTATTTGAAGCCGGTGAGGACGCGGCGGATCTCGACGCCGTAGTCCTTCGCGATCGGGTCGACCATGTCGGTGGAGACGATCGTCGTGACGGCGACCGGGTCCTTCGGCAGGACGCCGTTCTCCTGCTTGCACTGCGCGATGAAGTTGAGCAGCAGGATGCCGACCTCGTTGCCGGTCATCAGGACGTACTCGCCGTGCTGGTTCACCGCGATGCCCACGCGGTCGCAGTCCGGGTCGGTCGCGAGAAGCAGGTCGGGCTGGACCTTTTCGCAGAGCTCGAGGCCCTTCTGGAGCGCCTCGCGGATCTCCGGGTTCGGATACGGGCAGGTGGGGAAGTTGCCGTCCGGCTCGCTCTGCTCCGGGACGACGGTCACGTCCTTCACGCCGATCTTGTCGAGGATGCGCAGCACGCACATCTTGCCGCTGCCGTTGAGCGGGGTGTAGACGATCTTGAGGTTGTCGGCGGGCTTCGGGAGAATGCTCATCTCATGGACCGCGTCGATGAATGCGGAGACGGTCTCCTCGCCGATGTACTCGGCGTCGCCGTTTTTGAGCGCTTCCTCGAACGGGATCTTCTTCACGTCGTGGAAGATGTCGAGCGATTCGATGGCCGCCATGATGCCGTCGGCCATGCCCTCGGTGACCTGGCAGCCGTCGGAGCCGTACGCCTTGTAGCCGTTGTATTTCGCCGGGTTGTGGCTCGCCGTGACGCAGATGCCCGCGTCGCAGTGGAGATGCCGCACGGCGAAGGAGAGCGCCGGGGTGGGCATGAGCTGCGGGTAGAGGTACGCCTTGATGCCGTTCGCGGCGAGGACCGCGGCAGATTCCTGCGCGAAGAGCACGCCCTTGTTGCGGCTGTCGTGCGCGATCGCCACGGAGAGCTCCTTGCCCTTGCCGTTCTTGATGAGGTAATTTGCGAGTCCCTGCGTGGCCTTGCGGACCGTGTACACGTTCATGCGGTTGGTGCCCGCGCCGAGCACGCCTCTGAGGCCGCCGGTGCCGAACTCCAAGTCCCGGTAAAACCGGTCGTTGATCTCCTCGGGCTTGCCCTCGATGGACTTCAGTTCTTCCGTCAGATCGGGATCGTCCAGCGGCATGGACAGCCATCTCTCATATTCCGTCATAAAAACGCATCCTTTCCGTCTTGTATTTTCCCGCGCGCGGGCATGGGGAAAAGACCCCGGCGCGCACGCGCAAAACGCCTATGTTAAGATTACCATTTCTGCCCCCGTTTGTCAATGGGGAATTGTGCAAAAGCCCACTATTTCTGCATAATTTTCACGAGAATGCCCTTTTCGCTCACGTCGATCACCGCGTAGGTGGGCGTGTAGCCGGAGATCGAGCCGGGATTCACGATATAAAGCCCGTCGTCGTACTCGGAGAGGGCTTCATGCGTGTGGCCGAAGAGCAGGAGGTTCGCCTTTTTCTCCCGCGCGGTGTACTTCGCCTGCCAGAGGCCGAACTTCACGTGGAGCGTGTGGCCGTGCGCCAGGAAGATCCGCGCGCCGCCGAGATCGAGCGTCTGCTCGAGGGGGAGGTCCGAACCGAGGTCGCAGTTGCCGCGAACGCTGTAAAACGCCTTTTCGGGGAACAGGGCGCGCATGAGCGCGACGTCGTCCGCGCCGTCGCCGCAGAAGAGGACGGCGTCGGCGTCCGTGTGGCGCTGGATCGCCTCGCGCATATAGAGGCTCATGCCGTGGGAATCGGAAAAAACGAGGAGTTTCATAGGGAACGACCTTTCCGGGGCGCATCTTTTGCGCCCGCTTTGCATATTCTGGCAGAGGGAAACGCAGAGGGGGGACGATCTTGAACGAGAACCAGCTTTGGCAGATGCTGCAGCTCGCCGCGCGCCGCATGAACACGACGCCCGAGGCGCTGAAAGCCGCCGCCGAGAACGGCACGCTGCAGGACATGGCCGTCCGGGGGAACGACCGGGAGGCGCAGATGCTGCGCCGCGTGCTCAGCGACCCGGACGCGGCGAAGAAGCTGCTCTCCACGCCGGCGGCGCAGAAGCTCTTTGATGCACTCGGCGGGAAATAAACCGGAAGGGAGGCGCGGCGGATGGCGGATCTTTCCGCGGCGATCGGGTCGATCCTGAACGACCCGCAGAGCATGGCGCAGCTGCAGAGCGTGGCGCAGTCGCTGGGCCTTGGCGGGAACGCCGCGCCCGGCCCGGCGCAGAGCGCGTATGCGCCGCCGCAGGCGGCAAGCCCCGGCGCGGGCGCGCTCGCAAACACGGATACGGCGGCCCTTGGGGCGCTGATGCGGTTCGCGCCGCTGCTCTCCGCCGCCGGGCAGGAGGACGACGCGGCGCGGCTGCTCAAGGCGCTGCGGCCGCTGCTCGGCCCGGAGCGGCAGAGGCGGCTCGACGAGGCGCAGAAGATCCTCCGGATGATGCGGCTGCTGCCGCTCCTCAAAGAGAGCGGCCTGCTGCGCGGGATGCTGTAAGGAGGCGGAGCGTTGCCGAACAATATGCCCGATTCCCGGGCGATCAACGAGGCGCTGCGCCGCGCGCGGG
The DNA here is from genome assembly GCA_947623765.1 of uncultured Clostridia bacterium. Lineage (GTDB taxonomy): Bacteria > Bacillota > Clostridia > Oscillospirales > Acutalibacteraceae > Hominenteromicrobium. The sequence continues at coordinate 2,653 of CANQIG010000154.1, forward strand.
AGTTCCACAGCCGCGCCGTGCGCGCAGCGCCGGAGCCGCCGCAGACCCAGCCTGCCGTGCCGGAAAAGGAGGCGGCGGCGGAGCGGCGGCAGAGCGCCGCGCAGTCCGCGCCCGCCGCGCAGCAGGCAGTCGCGCCGCAGGCGGCTGCGCCACAGGCGCACGCGGCGCCGCTGACGCTGGAGACGCTTTTGCAGGACAAAGAGCGCACGCTGCTGCTCGCGCTGCTCGTGCTCCTCGCGGGGGAGGAGACCGGCGCGGACCTGCTTTTCGCGCTGTTTTATCTGCTGATCTGAGGGCCGGAACGGTCCTCCCCCTATTATAGTACGGATTTTGGAAAAAAGAAAGACGGAACAGAAAGAATCCCGCCCTCTTTGCAGAGAGCGGGAGTTTTTGTCGTGAAACGGTGCGCGGGGATCAGTGGAGATGGATGGGCTCGCGCGGCTGGTTCATCTGGCGCGCGCTCGAGCGGCCCTCGGTCTTGATCTCGCCGGCGGCGATGAGGGAGCGCTTCGTGAGCGTCGGGCCGATGAGTTCGTAGACGAGCACGGAGAACAGCACGACGCTGCGGACCATCGCGCCGTCCGCGAGGGTGGCCGCCGTCACGGCCATGCCGAGCGCGACGCCCGCCTGCGGCAGCAGTGTGATGCCGAGGTGCTTCTGGATCGACTCGCTGCACTTCGTCATGCGGCAGCTGAGGTACGCGCCGGAGATCTTGCCGGTGGAGCGGAAGATGATGTAGATGATGCCGACGAGCAAGACCAGCGGGTTCGAGAGGATCTTGAGGTCGAGCTCCGCGCCGGAGAGCACGAAGAACAGGATGTTCACCGGGCCGGTCCAGCGCTCCATGCGGTCCATCAGCTCCTCGGACGTCGGGCAGATGTTGCAGAAGACCGTGCCGGTCATCATGCAGACGAGGAGCAGCGAGAAGCCGATGTGCACGCCCGCGACCTCAAATTCCGACATGGAGATGCCGACCGTCAGAAGCACGAACGCGACGGAGAGCGACATACGCTTCGAGCGGGAGTGGAAGTAGCGCTCGAGGAAGTTCAGGATGTACCCGGCGACGACGCCGAGCAGGAGCGAGAGCACGATCTCGATGATCGGCTCAAGGATGATGGAGGTGACGCTGACGCGGCCGTCCTGCAGCGCCGTGGCGATGCCGAACGACACCGAGAACAGTACGAGGCCGACGGCGTCGTCGATGGCGACGACCATGAGGAGGAGCTTCGTGAGCGGGCCCTGCGCCTTATACTGGCGCACGACCATCAGCGTCGCTGCCGGAGCCGTCGCCGCAGCGATCGCGCCGAGCGTGACCGCCGCCGGGAGGGAGAGGACGTTCGGGGCGATGAAATGCAGGATCACGAGGGCGATGTCCACGACGACCGTCGTGATGACCGCCTGCAGGATGCCGACGGTGATGGCCTGGCGGCCCATCGTTTTCAGCTCGCTGACGCGGAACTCGTTGCCGATCGCGAAGGCGATGAAGCCGAGCGCCACCTGTGTGACGATGCCGAGGCCCTCCACCTGCTCCAGCGAGTTGAAGCCGATGCCGGAAAGGCCGAGCGCGCCGATGCAGAACGGGCCGAGCAGGAGCCCGCCGATGAGGTACGCCGTGACGGCGGGCAGATTGACAAGCTTTGCGAGGCGCGACATCAAAAGGCCGGCGATGAGCGCCACGGCAAGGCAGAGCAGTGTTTCTTCCATTCGGGGTTTCCCTTTCTTTCTTGAGATCAGGGTCGTGTTTTCACGATCATGTGTATTGTATTCCAATTCCCGGGAACCGTCAATATTCATTTCGGAGGATTTCGGAGGCTTTTTCGGAATAATTTGGCGCATTTTTTTCGCGGAAACCGACAAAATCGCGGGATCTGTCCGGGAAAACGGGGCGAGTTTGGGTCTCGCGCGAAGATTTCCCGAACGTTTTTTCGCAAATGTCTGGACAAGCGAATGATTTTGCGGTATAATAAAAGGAAACAGATTTTCCGTTTTTTGCCGGAGGAGCGGCCCGGAGATGGACGGCGCGGCGGCTTTGGGAAGGGCTTGGAGAAGAACATGGACGGCGGAGAAAAGAAAAGGAAATATGCGGGGGAGAAGGTCCCATGGACGGAGGATTGACCTTCGGCGGGGAGCAGAACGAGCGCCGGACGGGCGGGCGCGCTGTGAGGCGGAAAGGAAGTCCCCAGCTTGGCGGCGCGGCAGATTTGGGAAGGACTTGGAGAGGAACATGGACGGCGGAGCAAAGAAAAGGAAATATGCGGGGGAGAAGATCCGGCGGCGGGAGGA
>CANQIG010000155.1 GCA_947623765.1 uncultured Clostridia bacterium
GTCCTCGACAGCGCCGGGATGGAGATCCAGTACGTCGCGTCGCTCTACGGCTCCTGCACCGCGTATTATGACGCGGACCGCAAAGGCATGACCTCCATCGGCGAGCCCGTGAAGGTCGGCAACGTGGCCGTGGACCCGAACCTCATCCCCTACGGCTCGCTGCTCTACATCACCTCGCCGGACGGCTCGTATGTCTACGGGTACTGCCAGGCGATGGATACGGGCATCGCGATGCTCGAGGGCGTGACGCTCGCGGACCTCTATTACGACACGGAGGAAGAGTGCGCCGTGTTTGGCCGCCGCGACATGATGATCTACGTGATCCGCGAGGGCTGGGGCGACTGATCTACTGAACAGACAGAACGAATGCGGCCGTCGGGGCTTTTGAAACCCCGGCGGCCGTTTTGTATGTTCGGGCGCCCAATCGCCGCCGGAGGTTCTTCTCCCCCCGGATGTCCATGACCGCCCCACACCCGGCGCGGTCGCTGCGCCAAGCAAACGTAAACGCGCGGGACCGTCTTTCCAAAAGCCCGGCGAAAAGTGAGCTGCCCATTGGCGGCAGCAAGCGCAAGCGGAACCCCCTCGTGTCCTCCCTGCGCGCCTAGGTCGTTTTTTTCCTGCGCGCGGAAACACGGCTTCAACGGAAGCCTAAACTTTCGTTGTTGTGTTCTTTGGCGGCCAATCGCCGCCTGCCTGAGGTTCATGGCCGCTCCCCGCGCCCACGCGGGTACTGCACCAAGCAAAAGCAAACCGCAAACGCGCGGGGCCGTCTTCCCGAAAGCCGGACGGCGAAAAACAAACTGTCCGTTGTAGCGGCAGCCACGGGCCGGAAAGATTCCGTCGTTTTCCTCTGCCTGCTGGAAATGCCCCTTTTTGTGCGCAGGAACGCGGCTCCTCTGGCAGCCCCAACTTTTGTTGTTTTGCTCTGTCGCGGTCAATCGCCGCCGGATTGCTCATAGCAGCTCCCCGCGCCCGCGCGGACGCTGCGCAAAGCAAACCGTAAATTTGAGGCCCGTCTTTCCGAAAGCCCGGCGAAAAGCAAACTGTTCTTTGCAGCGGCAGTTGCAAGAAGGGAAGCCCGTTGTTCCTGCCCGCCGGAACTGGTCCTTTTGCAGCGCCGGACCAGCCCCCAGCGAAGAAACGGAGAGACGACAGCGCCCTCCCGGACAGCTGGGTCCGGGAGGGCGTTTGGACTGGTTTTGGTTGGCTCGCGGCGGTCACTCGGCGAGCATCATTTTCATCGTGGAGACGGCCCGCTCCGCCCAGGCCTCGAGCTCCGCCTCATCGATCTCCGCGCCGGTGCGGTCGTCGGGGATCATCCGGCGCATCGCGTCGAGCTCTGCGTCGAGCGGTGTGAAGTAGGCGGCGAAGCTGATCTGCTCGGTGAGATCGCCGAGCAGCGCGTTCGCGGGCGAGGAGAGCCCGGTCAGCACGCCGGCGTCCGCGCCGAACGCCGGGTTCTGCAGGTACGCGTTGCTGATGGTCGAATCGCTCTCGTTTTTGCTCAGGCCGTGCTTCTGGAAATCCTCCCCGTAGATCCCGGCGATCACGCGGGACGCCTCCTCAGGGTATTTCGAGTTCCGGTTGATCGCGGCCCACGCGGTGATGCGCGCGGTCACGCCGCCGTCCCGGTTGCGGATGGGCAGGAACGCACCCGTGTCCGCGTCGCGCAGGACTTTCTCGCCCATGCCGAGCGACATCCAGTCCAGCCAGCCCGCCGTGCCGTTATAGGAATTCCCGCTCACGCTGTACGTAAACGTCCGCAGCGGTTTCTGCCAGTAGCGCGCGAAGTGCCGGTACCCCTCGAGCAGGTCGTCCTCGTCGACGCACAGCGTTTCCGTCTCATAATCGGCGAGCGCGGTCAGGGCGCTCACGGTCGTCGCGGCGGGGTTCGCGAACTGGCTCATGATGTAGCCGTTCGCCTCCTCGCCGTAATCGTCCAGCGTCTGGAACGTCTCCGGGGTGACGGGCGTCACGAGGTCGCCGCCGTACCGCTCCGCGTCCTCCGCAGCGCGCGCATCGTCCGAGGAGGCGGCAGCGTAGACGATAGGCACGCCGTAGACGGTGTAGAGGAGCGGCGCGGTGAGCAGGCCCTCCTCCGTGCGGCCCGCGTCGATGACCGGCCCGATGTGGCGGGAGAGGTCGACACCCGCTTCTTCCAAATAAGTGTCGAGCGGCTGGAAGACCTTCGCCCGCATCGCCTTTTCGACGTTCGGGAAGATCTTCGCGTCCGAGGGATACGGCTTGTCCGGGTCGCTGGGGTCGGCCTTATCCGGCGGCAGCGTGGCGGAGAGGAAGAGGTCCGGGCCTTCGCCCGCGGTGATCTCCACGCGGTACCGCTGCGCGGCGGTCTGCGCTGCGGCGGCGTCGTTCCCGCAGGTCACGACGTCGATCTCCCAGTTGAACCCGCGCTCGATCGCGCCCTCGGTCAGGCCCTGCACGATGTGCGTCGCGTCCTGCCCGTCGTTCTGCATTTCGAGCACCGCGTGGACCGTCTCGCGCTTCCCGTACGCTTCGTCCATCGCGGATTCGATCTTGGAGGCGTCCTCGGGGGAGAAATCCCCCGCGCCCTCCACATGGACCGTCGGCTTGCTCTCTTCCTCGGACGAGTACATCTCCGCCGCGGACTTTCCGCACCCGGCGCACCCGAAGAGCACCGCGAGCGCCAGCGCGCCTGCGCCCGCGCGGATCAAGCGTTTTTTCATAGGGTCATCCTCCTTCGATCTAATAATACGGCGTCTCGCCGTTTCTTTGTCTCAGTGTACCACACTGATTAAGGAAAATCAAGTCTCTCCAACCATATCGCAAAAAAAAACATATTAACTTTTCTTGAAAGAAAAGTTAACAAAAGAACTTTTACGACGCGCCGGTCGTTCGCTTGCGCTCACTTCGCCAGCGTTTGAGACGAGCTTTGCCCCGCGAAGGGATCTGGGTTTGCGTGGGAACCTCGCCGCCGCTTACCGAAAGCCTCCGCAGGGCGATCACCATCGTGTCGGAACTGCTCAAAACAGGCTTATCCCCATCAAACTCGGAACTTATGTGGGGAACCTTGCCGCCGTTTTTCTCCAAGCCCCCGTAGAGCAAACGAAACGGGCTTTGCCCGCGCGCCAACCTTTTCTGAAGAAAAGGTTGGACCATAAGACTTTTGCGTCGCGTTGTCGTTCGCTTCGCGAACTTCTCCAGTGGGTGAGACAAGCCTTGCCCCGCGAGGAGAGCTTGGTTTGCGTGGGAACCTCGCCTCCGCCTACCGAAAGCCTCCGCAGGGCGACCGCCACCATACCACCAATGCCCAAAACGGGCTTGTCCCCGTCAAAATCAAAACGGATGTAGGGAAACTACGCTTCCGCTTTTCTCCAAGCCTCCCGTAGGGCAAACGAAACGGGCTTTGCCTGCTATGGATGGGGGCGCACCGAGGCCGGACAACAAGGGATAGCGAAAAGAAAATTTTTTCTTGAAAATGTAAAATAACCCTTGCTTTTTGCGGAGGCGGCTGGTATAATAATGGAGCGTGACTGCGACAGATATGCGTTGAAGCGGGAGGTTGCGGCTCATTGAGCCGGTTTTTCCGTGGAGTATGTCCGATTTCAAACCGGGCGAACAGCTTTTTGGCTGGGTCAGAACAGACGCGGAACCATGCGCCGATTTCTAAGGCGCAAAGGCCGCAGGGTACCCGAGCCGAAAAGGGAGAAGATGTGGGCTTTTGCGAGAAAGGGCCTAGGGATTTTCCCCGGATTTCACACTGCGTGATTTCCGGTTTTCTTATGGCCCCGCGAGAAACACCCGGAACGGTGTAAAGAACTTCGGTCCCGGATGACGCTCCGAAACGTCGAAAGCTCCGCCCGCCAACTATTAAACAACAGGAGGCGATCCAAGTGGCAGTCAAAGAGAAAATTCGCATCAGGATCAAGGGGTACGACCACCAGGTGGTAGACCAGTCCGCCGAGAAGATCGTGCAGACCGCGAAGCGCACCGGCGCCAGAGTTTCCGGCCCGGTCCCGCTCCCCACCGAGAAGCAGATCATCACGATCCTGCGCGCGGTCCACAAGTACAAGGACTCCCGCGAGCAGTTCGAGATGCGCACCCATAAGAGACTGATCGATATTTTGAGACCCAGCAACAAGACCGTCGAGGCCTTGATGGGGCTCGAACTCCCGGCCGGCGTCGAGATCGAGATCAAGCTGTAACGGCCTGAACGGTCCCGACCAAACGGAAGAGAGGTCAAGTCGGCGGGAGCCGACCAATAACCGAAGGAGGAAAAACAAATGCAGAAAGCGATCATCGGCAGAAAGATCGGCATGACGCAGATCTTCGATGAAAAGGGCGCCGTCGTGCCGGTCACCGTCGTCGAGGCGGGCCCGTGCGTCGTCACCCAGAAGAAGACGGCCGAAAACGACGGCTACGACGCCGTGCAGGTCGGCTTCGGCGACCAGAAGCCGCAGCGCGTCTCGAAGCCCCTCACCGGCCACTTCAAGAAGGGCGGCGTCGCCCCGAAGAAGGTCCTCAAGGAGTTCCGCCTTGCGGACTGCGCCGCGCTGAACGTCGGCGACCTCATCAAGGCCGACGCGTTCGCGGCGGGCGAGAAGGTCGACGTCACCGGTACGAGCAAGGGCAAGGGCTACGCCGGCGTCATCAAGCGCTGGAACTTCCACCGCCTCAAGGAGACCCACGGTTCCGGTCCTGTGGCGCGCCACGGCGGTTCCAACGGCGCGAACTCCGACCCGTCCCGCGTGTTCCCCGGCATGAAGATGGCCGGACACCTCGGCGCGGAGAAGGTCACGGTCCAGAATCTCAGCGTCGTGAAGGTGGACGCGGAGAACAATCTCATCGCCGTGAAGGGCGCGATCCCCGGCCCGAACGGCGGCATCGTTGTCATCCGTGACAGCGTGAAAGCGTAAGGGAAGGAGGAACC
>CANQIG010000156.1 GCA_947623765.1 uncultured Clostridia bacterium
GGTTGTGGTGACTTTATTCTAACAAACTCAATCGCCTTTTTCTAGTCCCTCGGTCTCACATCTATTGTAGCGCTACACAGACCTCTCCGGTTTTCTCCTTTCCCCTCTTGCGCGAAAACGTTCGGCGGCGTATAATTAAGAGGAAAAGAATCCCGCAGCGGGAAGCCGCCGCAAAAAAGGAAGTTCATACGGATGTCCCCTGAAAACGAGAAAGCGCTCCTCTTTGAGCGAATGCCCATCCCCAAAGCCGTCATGACGCTGGCGATCCCGACCATCGTCAGCTCCCTCGTGATGGTGCTCTACAATCTTGCCGACACCTATTTCGTCGGGATGCTGAACGACCCCATCCAGAACGCCGCCGTGACGCTCGCAGCGCCCGTACTGCTGGCCTTCAACGCGGTCAACAATCTATTCGGCGTCGGCGCCTCCAGCATGATGAGCCGCGCGCTTGGCCGCAAGGATTTCGACGTCGTGTACCGCAGCTCCGCCCTCGGCTTTTACTGCGCGCTCTTCTCCGCCGTGCTCTTTTCCGCGGCGTATTCGCTCTTCTCCACGCCGTTTCTGCAGATCCTCGGCGCGGACGAAACGACGGTGCGCGCCACCGCGGAATACCTGCGCTGGACGGTGACCTGCGGGGCGGTCCCGTCGATCCTCAACGTCGTGCTGGCCTATCTGGTCCGGTCCGAGGGCGCATCGCTCCACGCCAGCATCGGCACGATGAGCGGCTGCCTGCTGAATATCGTGCTGGACCCGCTCTTTATCCTCCCCTTCGGCGCGAATATGGGCGCGGCGGGCGCGGGTCTCGCCACCTTCCTCTCGAACTGCGCCGCCTGCTGCTATTTCTTCATTCTTCTGTTCGTGCGGCGGGGCAGGACCTTTGTCTGCGTCGACCCAAGAAAACTCAGCTGGAACCGCTCGATCATCCTCGGCATCTGCGCGGTGGGCATCCCCGCCTCCATCCAGAACCTGCTCAACGTCACGGGGATGACGGTGCTCAACAACTTCACCTCGTCCTTTGGCTCCGACGCGGTCGCCGCGATGGGGATCGCGCAGAAGATCAACATGGTCCCCGTGCAGATCGCGCTCGGCTTCTCGCAGGGCATCATGCCGCTGGTGGGCTACAATTACGCCTCCGGCGACACGGCGCGCATGAAAAAAGCCATCCTCTTTACCGGCGAGATCATGATGTCCTTTATGGCCGTGGTGACCGTCGGGTATTACCTCGGCGCGGGTCAGCTCTCCACGCTCTTCATCAAAAACGAAGCCGTCGTCGGCTATGCCGCGCGGTTCCTGCACGGGCTCTGCCTCGCGATGCCCTTTCTCTGCATGGACTTCCTCGGCGTCGGCGTCTTCCAGTCCTGCGGGCTCGGGCGAAACGCGCTGCTCTTTGCGATCCTGCGGAAGATCGTTCTCGAGATCCCTGCGCTCTACATCCTGAACGCGCTTTTCCCCCTCTACGGCCTCGCCTACGCACAGTTCACCGCGGAGATCGTTCTCGCGACGGCGGCTGTCATCGTGCTCGTCCGGCTGATCCGAAAGCTCGAGCGGCAAAATCTGCATCCGCCGGAAGCCGAACCCGAGGACTGACGTTTCTTTGTCCTCTTTCGACCGCCTCCTCCCAAACCAGAAAGCCCTCGGAAATCCGGCCAAACGCCGCTCTCCGTGGTCCTTTTTGTTTTCAAGTGCGCAGTGCGCACCGCACATTCTTTCGGGAAAATGGCCTGCCGCGCCCCTTAACAAAGCAGGTTCCGCGCCGTGCTCCTTTCTCTTGTCCCTTCATCGACGCCCTCCTCCCGAAACGGAAAGTCAGCCGAACGCCGCTCTCCGGGGTCTTTGTTGTATCGCAAGGGTGTGATTGCGCGCCGCACATTCTTTCGCGAAAGCGGCATACTACTTCCCTTTACAAAGCGGGTTCCGCGCCGCGCGTTTCCTCTTGCCCTCCTACAACGCTTTCCTCCCGAAGCAGAAAGCCCCGGAAAGTCGGCTCAACGCCGCTCTCCGGGGTCCATTTTGTTTATCAAGCGCACGGTGCGCCGTGCTTTCTTTCGGGAAAAGGGCTACCGCGTCTCTTTACAAAGCGGGGCGCGCAGTACGTTTCCACTTGTCCCTTTACGACCGTTCCCTCCCCCGAACCCGAAACCCCGGGAAAACCGCCAAACGCCGTCCTCCGGGGATCCATTTTGTTTCGCTGGCGCACGGTGAGACACACTTCCCTTTACAAAGCGGGTCCCGCCCCACGCGCTTTCTCTGGTCCTCTTACGACGCCCTCCTCCCAAACCATAAATCCCCGGAAAGCTGGCCAAGCGCCGCTCCCCGGGGTCCATTTTGTTTATCAAGCGCACGGTGCGCCGTGCTTTCTTTCGGGAAAACGGCTTACAGCGTCTCTGTACAAAGCGGGGTCCGCGCCGCGCGTTTCCTCTTGCCCTCCTACAACGCTTTCCTCCCGAAGCAGAAAGCCCCGGAAAGTCGGCTCAACGCCGCGCTCCGGGGTCTTTGTTGTTTTTCAAGCTCGCAGTGCGCGCCGCGTTTTCTTTTGAGAGAGCGGCTTGCCCCGAACCCTTTACAAAGCAGGGCCTGTGCTGTGTGCTTCCTCCCACACGCCCGTCACGAGCTCCGCAAGATGGACGGCCTTCCCGCCGCCCGCCTCGATGCCTTTGGTGCAGCGGTTACAGTACGTGAGGATGTACGGCGTGGAAAACTTCGCGGTCTGCTCGCGCATGAGCTGTACCACAGTCTCCCGGGGCATCTGCCAGAGCGGCGTATCCGGCGCGCGCTCCAAAAGCGCGAGATTCTCCGGCAGCTTCGGTTCAAAATAGAGGTCGCCGCAGAACACCGATCTCTCCCGCGATTCCTCGATCTCCTCCACGCGCACGCCCATCTTCCGGAGCAGACTGCGCACGGCTTCGTGGATCTCCGGGTGCGCGCGGTCGCGCCAGCAGTCCTGCACGGAGACCGTCAGGCCGGACCAATCCGGCAGCGCCCAGTCCTTCGCGCCGTCGAGATAGACCCAAAGGCTCTCGAGCCGGAGCTTCGGCTCCAGCACCTCCCGGCACGCCTGACAGAGGTAGATCCCCGTCTCGCTTTCCGGGTATTCGTTCCTGTCCAGCCGGCAGCAGCCCGCCGCTGGCATCCGCTCCGCGAGCATCGCGCGAAGACGCTTTGCCGCCGCGGGGCGCATCGCGTTGAAATTACAACTCGGGAAATAGAGCATTTCGCCGCCTCCAAACCGTTTTATTTTTTGTGCGAACGGCGCTCACCGCTCGTCCGTGATCGCGTCCCGCGCGTACAGGATCCACTTGGCGCGGTCCAGCGGGTCGGGACCGCGGCGAGGCGCGGTCCTCCCCAGCTCTAGGGGGCACGGCCGGTATTCGAGAAAGCGCGAGGAATACATCGCCGTGCCGTGCGTCATGCTCGCAAGGCGCACCGGGTAATCCAGCGACGTCGCGACGGGCAGCGCGGCTTCCAACGTGAAGACGTCCCCGTTCAGGACCGGCCCGTCGAAGACGCCGCGCATCTGCGCGAGATCCCCGATGACCTTGCCGAGGTACTCGCTCCCCGCGCGCACGCGCACTTGGAGAAACGGTTCCAGCAGCCCTGTCCCCGCGTTTCTCAGGCCGTCCATCAGCGCCATGGGCGTACAGATGAAGAAATCCAGCGGGTGCGTGTGGATCGTATGGTGCTCCGCATAGAGCAGCGTCGCTTTGAGATCCGTGACCTCCCAGCCGAGCGGACCCTGCGCGAGATTCTCAAAGAAGGAGCGCCGGATGTGCTCCTGATACCGATAAAAGCAGGTATCGCTCGGGACATGTCCGCCGTCGTATACCACGCCCGAGCCGCGCGGCAGGGGCTCGATCCGGAACCGCACGACCGCCCAGCAGGGCTTCGGGCTGAGGTACGCGTCAAACCCCTCCGCCGCGCGCAGGGGCGTCTCGCGGTAGATCACGGAGGGCTCGGAGAACGCGACGGTCAGGCCGTACCGCTCGCGAAGGAGTGCCGAGACCACCTCGAGCTGGATCCTGCCCGTACAGGAGATCAGGATCTCCCGCTCTGCGGGCGCCCATTTGCAGTCGAGCAGCGGGTCTTCCTCCGAGAGCTCGCGCAGCGCCGTCAAAAGGGAGGCGAGATCCTCCGGCTTTTCCGGCAGCACACGCACCGAAAGAAACGCGCTCGCGAGGCGGCAGGGCGAACCCGGCGGCGGCGCGCCGATCGCGTCGAGCACGCGCGGCGCGGAGAGCCCGCAGAGCACCGCGGTGTCTCCCGGCCCGACCGCACCGGTATCGAATGTCTTCCCGCCGCTGCACCTTCTGATCTGCGTGATCTTTTCCGGCGGCCCTCCGCCGACGGAGACGGCGTCGCGCGCGTGCAGCTCGCCCCCGTACATCCGCACGTGGGTGAGCTTTCCCATCGTCCGGTCGTGTTCGATCTTAAAGACCAGCGCGGAGAGTTCTTCCGTCTCCTTTTTGTCCGCCGTCGGGAGCAGGGAGACGATCCCGTCGAGGAGCGCTTCCACGCCCATTCCCTTTCGCGCGCACCCCGCAAACACGGGAACGGCCTGCCGCCGTTCCGTGCAGCGCGCGAGCACGATGCGCAGCAGAGCCTCCGGCGCGTTTGTCTCGGAGAGATACGCTTCGGCGACCGCGTCGTCGTATTCCGCGAGCGTTTCCGTGAGGCGTTCCGGGAGATCCGCGGCCGGGGAAACGGAAAAGTCCCCCAGCCCCTCGTTTTCCACATCGCTCATGCGTGGGAAAACGGTCTCCTTCGCGGAGAGCGATTCCGGGAACGACGCGCAGAGCGCGCCGAACCGGCTCCCCGCCCGGTCGATCTTATTGACGAAGATCAGCGTGGGGATGCGCAGCGCGCAGAGCGCTCTCCAGATGTTCTGCGTGTGCGACTGC
>CANQIG010000157.1 GCA_947623765.1 uncultured Clostridia bacterium
CCTCAACGACATCCTGCAGGGCGTGACGGAGATGGACGTCAGCCCGATGGGCGAAAAGCAGCTCGCGCTGCTCGCCCTGCGCTTTCGGAACATCCCGCTCGACGCGGTGTATTCGAGCCCGCTGATCCGGGCGCGGAAGACCGCGGACGCGGTGAATACATATCACAATCTGCCGGTGCGCGAGCTCGACGACCTCAAGGAGATCGACGTCGGCGTGCTCGAGGGCGAATCGGTGGCGCGGCTGTACAGCGAGCACCCGGCGGTCGCGGACAAGTGGGCGAACGACCCGGCGAACCTCGCGTTCCCCGGCGGGGAGTGCATGGCGGACGTCTACGCGCGGGCGCAGCAGGCGCTCGAGACGATCCTGCGGGAGAGCGCCGGCAAAAACGTGGCGGTGGCCTCGCACGGCTGCCTTTTGCAGAACATGGCGGCGGCGCTGCTCTACGGGGACCTTTCAGGCGTGGAGCGCGTCAAGGTCAGCGGGAACACGTCCGTCTCGGAGTTTTTCGTGGCGGAGGACGGGACGGTCGAGCTCGTGCGGCTGAACGATCTCTCGCACCTGCCGCCGGAGCTGACCGGGAACCTCAAGCAGTTCGACCTGAAGGAGGGACGCGGGTGATCTTCCTCGGGATCGACCTCGGCGCGGCGCGGACCGGCGTCGCTGCGTGCGACGCCGGGGAGATGCTGGCGTCGCCGGTGGAGGTCATCGCGGAGCGCGACCGCGAAAAGCTGCTCGGGCGCATCCTCGAGATCGCGAAGGCGCGGCGGACGGAGGGCTTTGTCGTCGGGCTGCCGCGGAACATGGACGGCTCCGAAGGGCCGGCGGCGGAGGCCGCGCGGCGATTCGGCGCGGCGCTCGGAGAAGCGAGCGGCCTGCCGGTGGAATATTCCGACGAGCGCGGGACGACCGTCACGGCGCACACGCTCCTCAACGACGTGAACGCGCGCGGCAGGCGGCGCAAGGCCGCCGTGGACGCGGTGGCGGCGACGCTGATCCTCCAGCAGCACCTCGACAAACGGCGGATGGGGGGCAGATGAATGTACGGCGCGATCCTCGGGGACATCGCCGGTTCCCGGTTTGAATTTTCGCGGCCCACCGGCTTCGACCACAGGACCGTGACGCTGTTTGGGAGCGGGTGCCGCTATACCGACGACACGGTGCTGACCGTCGCGACGCGCGTGGCGGTGCTGACGGGCATCCCCTACGCGAAGGCGTACGGGCGGTTCGGGCGGATGTACCGGGGCGTCGGGTACGGGACGCTGTTCCAGCACTGGCTCGACAACCACAGCGAAAAGGGCTACGGGAGCTACGGCAACGGCGCAGCCATGCGCGTGAGCTTCATCGCCGACCACTTCGAGACGCTCGAAAAGGTGGAGGAGGAGGCGAAGAAGAGCGCGGTCTGTACGCACGACCACGAATCCGGCTGGAAGGCGGCGGTCGCCGTGGCGGGGACGGTTTTCCTCGCGCGGCAGGGCACGGACAAAAAAGAGCTGGCGCGGTATTTCCGGCGCTTCGGCTACGAGACGAAAAAGCCGCTCTGGGCGTACCGCCCGGGCGCGAAGTTCGACGCGACGGCGGACGGCAGCGTGCCGCTCGCGTTCCGCTGTTTTCTCGAGAGCACGTGCTGGGAGACCTGCATCCGCAACGTGTTCAGCGTGAAATGCGACACGGACACGGTCGCGTGCATCGCGGGCGGGATCGCCGAGGCGTTCTACGGGAAGACGGTCCCGAACGAGGCGGAGATCCTGCGGCAGTACCTCGTCCAGCCGAACGCGCTCGGCGAATTCGACTATTATCTTTATCAATGCGCGACGGGGGACGTTCCGACGCTCCCCTGAGCGCGGGCAAAGCATTTGGATACGAGAGGCGGACCTCATGATCATCGATACATATCAATCCACACAGGTCATGCGCATCCTGAAAAGCGGAAAGATCTACCGCGCGAATCCCAGCATCACGTATAAGGCGGAATACGCCGCCCTGATCGATATGCTGGGCCTGCACTGCGAATGTCCGGTCTTCGGCGTGGTGAAGGGCAGGAAGCAGAACACCGGCGGGCGCGTTTCCGGCGCGGTGCGCATCCGGCTGAACGTCCCGGACGAGCTCGTCCGGCTGACGGAATACCCGGTCTGGGCGGATTTTCTCTACAATTTCAAGTTTACGAATCCGAAGGACTACGCGACGATCATCGTCGGCACGGACGATGTGGATTCCAAGAAGCACGCGGCCATCGTAAAGGACCTCAAGAACCAGCGGCCGCTCTCCCAGTATAAGGTGCCGCAGGCGATCCTTGAATACATCGACCCGAAATGGGTGGTGCGGTTCCGGATCGTACACGGGACGAGGGAGAAAGAGGACAGACGCGAGTCGTTCTGGAACCGCTTCCGCAGATAGCGCGGCGGGGACGAAACGGCCAAAACACGCTTTTGCGGGAAGGAGAGACAGAGATGGGCGAAAAAATGATCCTTGCGCTCGACCAGGGGACGACCAGCTCCCGCGCGGTGCTCTTTGACGCGCAGGGGAACATCCGGGGGATGGGTCAGCGGGAGTTCACGCAGATCTACCCCGCGCCGGGGCTCGTCGAGCACAACGCGAAGGAAATCTGGGAGACGCAGCTTTTCGCGATGCGCCGCGCGGCGGAGCAGGCGGGCGCGCAGGCGGCGGACATCGCGGCGATCGGCATCACGAACCAGCGGGAGACTGTCGTCGCGTGGGACGCCGAGACCGGCGAGCCCGCCGCGAACGCGATCGTCTGGCAGTGCCGCAGGACCGCGCCGGAATGCGAACGGCTGAAAAGCGCCGGGATGGAGCCGTATATCCACGGGACGACCGGGCTGATCGTCGACCCGTACTTCTCCGGCACGAAGATGAAATGGATGCTGGAGAACGTTCCGGCGGTGCAAAAGCTCGCTTCAACGGGGCGGCTGCGCTTCGGGACGGTGGATACGTGGCTGATCTGGCAGCTCACGAAAGGCAAGCGCTATGTCACGGACGCGACGAACGCCTCGCGGACGATGCTCTTTGACATCCGGGCGGGAAAATGGGACGAAAAAATGCTCGGGACCTTCGGCGTGCCGAGGAGCGCGCTGCCGGAAGTGGTGGATTCCTCCGGATTCCTCGGGACGTGCGACGCGTCGTTCCTCGGGGGAGAGATCCCGATCTGCGGCGTCGCCGGGGACCAGCACGCGGCGCTCTTCGGGCAGTGCTGCTTCCACCCGGGCATGGCGAAAAATACATACGGCACGGGCTGCTTTGTTCTGATGAATACCGGGGAGACGCCGGTGTTTTCCGACAAGGGCCTTTTGACGACGGTCGCGTGGCGGATCGGCGGGAAAACGACCTATGCGCTCGAGGGGAGCGCGTTCAACGCGGGCTCGGCGATCCAGTGGCTGCGCGACGAGCTGAAGCTGATCGAAACGCCGCAGGAGGCGGACCGCCTCGCGGAGACCGTCCCCGACACGGCGGGCGCAGCGTTTGTTCCGGCGTTCACGGGGCTCGGCGCGCCGTACTGGGATATGTACGCGCGCGGTGCGCTGCTCGGCGTGACGCGCGGGATGTCGAAGGCGCACCTGTGCCGCGCGGTGCTCGAGAGCATCGCGTATGAGAGCCTCGACCTCGTCGCGGCGATGGAGCAGGGCAGCGGCGTCGCGCTCTCCGAGCTGCGCGTGGACGGCGGCGCGTCGCGCAGCCGGTTCCTGATGCAGTATCAGGCGGACCTGCTGCAAAAGCCGGTGCGCCAGCCGATGACGCTCGAGACGACGGCGCTCGGCGCGGCGATGCTCGCGGGACTCGCGGCGGGAATATGGCGTTCGCAGGGGGATCTGGAGGGCGTTTGGCGCGCAGGGAAGGAGTATTTGCCCGGCTCTGACGCGCACGAAAAAGCCGCCGCGCGCTGGCACAGGGCGGTCGAGCGGAGCAAGGGCTGGGAGACGGAGGAATCGGTATGATCGCGATCCTGGATTACGGCGCGGGGAACCTGAGGAGCGTTGAAAAGGCGCTCCGCCACATCGGCTGCGACGCCGCTGTGACCGGGGACCCGGAGGTCCTTCGGCGGGCGGACGGCGCGGTGCTGCCGGGCGTCGGCGCGTTCGGCGACGCGATGCGGGAGCTGCGCGCGCGCGGGCTCGAAGGGCCGATCGTCGACTATATCGCCGGGGGCAGGCCGTTCCTCGGCATCTGCCTCGGCTTGCAGGTGCTGTTCGAGCGAAGCGAGGAGTCGCCGGGCGCGAAGGGCCTCGGCGTGCTGCGCGGGAGCGTGCTGCGCATCCCCGCGGACGGCGGGCGAAAGGTCCCGCACATCGGCTGGAACTCGCTCGATCTTTCGGAGACGGGCGGGCTCTTCGCGGGGCTCGACGCGCACCCGTTCGTCTATTTCGTCCATTCGTATTACGTCGCGGCCGAGGAGCCGGTCGTCACGGCGACGGCGGAATACGGCGTTTCGATCCACGCGGCGGTGCGGAAGGGGAACCTGTTCGCGGTGCAGTTCCACCCGGAAAAGAGCGGCGCGGTGGGGATTCAAATGCTGCGGAACTTTGCCGCAGCCGTTGAGAAGGGGGGCGTGTGAGCTTGTTTGCAAAACGCATCATCCCGTGCCTCGACCTCAAGGACGGCCGGGTCGTCAAGGGCACGAATTTCGTCTCCCTGCGCGACGCGGGCGACCCCGTCGAGTGCGCGGCGCTCTATGACGCCGAGGGCGCGGACGAGCTCGTGCTGCTCGACATCACGGCTTCGAGCGACGCGCGGCAGATCATGATCGACATCGTGCGGCGCGTGGCCGAGACGGTGTTCATCCCGTTCACCGTCGGCGGGGGCATCCGCACGGCGGAGGATTTCCGACAGCTTTTGCTTGCGGGGGCGGACAAGGTCTCCGTGAAC
>CANQIG010000158.1 GCA_947623765.1 uncultured Clostridia bacterium
AATATTGCTGTTGCCAAGGAGAGGTATTCTAATTGGTAAGGAGCCACATTGGAAATGTGGTGTGCCATTTCGGCATTGTGCGTTCGAGTCGCATCCTCTCCGCCAAGCCCGCGAAAGCGGGCTTTTTCTTTTTCTCCGCCCCGAAACTGGCGCTTGCGGTCCCGCGCGGGATATGCTATACTGATTTTTGAAAGAGGGCGAAAGCCACATTATATATTTGAAAGCGAGAGGAGCACGCCGTATGTCCACCTATGTCAATCCGGTCATCCCCGGATATTATCCCGATCCCAGCGTCTGCCGCGTGGGAGAGGACTATTACCTAGTCAACAGCTCGTTCGAGTTTTTCCCGGGCGTCCCGCTCTGGCACAGCCGCGACCTCGTGAACTGGGAACAGCTCGGCCATGTCCTGACGCGGCCGAGCCAGCTGCCGCTCGGGAAGTGCCGCCCCTCCGGCGGGATCTTCGCCCCGACGATCCGCGAGCATGACGGGCGGTTCTACATGATCACCACGAACATCAACTGGATGGCGGAGGGCTCCCCGAACTTCATCGTCTCGACGGACGACATCCGCGGCGAATGGAGCGAGCCGGTGCGCATCGCCCATCAGGGGATCGACCCGTCGCTCTTCTGGGACGACGACGGCACGGCGTATTACTGCGGCACAGGGGGCGATGCAGCTTCGGGAAAGCAGGGGATCGTGTGCTTCGCGCTCGACACCGCGACCGGCGAGATCCTGAGCGAAAAGAAGATCCTCTGGTACGGCAGCGGCGGGCGCTGCCCGGAGGGCCCGCACCTCTACAAGATCGGCGGGATGTACTATCTGCTCATCGCCGAGGGCGGCACGGAGTACGGCCACATGGTGACGGTCGCGCGCAGCGCGTGCATCTGGGGACCGTATGAGAGCTGCCCGCACAACCCGATCCTCACGCACAGGGACCGGGACCGCAGCCCGCTGCAGGCGATCGGTCATTCCGATCTCGTGACGATGCCGGAGGGGAAATGGGCCATCGTGTTCCACGGCATCCGCCCGACGCAGAGTATGCTGCACCACATCGGCCGCGAGACGATGGTCGCGCCGGTCGAGTGGGAGGACGGCTGGCCGGTGGTCAACGGCGGAAACGCGATCGAGCCGGTGATGGAGCGCTTCACCGAGGGACCGGACGCGCGGTTTGAAAACGCGTTCCGGGAGGATTTCTCCGAAAAGAAGCCCGCGCCGCGCTGGACCTTCCTGCGCAATCCGATCCCGGAAAACTACGCGTTCGGAAACGGGCTGACGCTGCGCGGCGCCGTCCACACGCTGGACGACCTCGACGCCGTGACGTTCCTCGGCGTGCGGCAGCAGCAGCTCGAGTTGGACTACACGACGAAGATCCGCCTTTCCGGCACGGGCAGGGCCGGGCTCTCGGTCTTCCACACGGCGGAGCACCACTACGACCTCGCCGTGCGGGCGGCGGGGGAGGGCCTTGGCATCACGCTGCGCCGCCGCGCGGTCGATCTGATCGCGGAGACGGAGCCGGTGGTATTCCCCGGTGCAAAGGAACTGGTCCTCAAGGTCGTCGCTTCGCGGAAGCTTTACACGTTCTTCGCCGGGCCGGACGAGGCGCACCTCACGGAGATCGGCACGGGCAGCACGCAGCTCCTCTCCACGGAGGTGATGACCGGGACGTTTACCGGCTGCTTCGCGGCGCTCTTCGCCGAGGGAGACGTCACGGCGCAGTTCCCGTATTTCACGGTGGAAGAATCCCCGGAGCAGGCGGAGAAAAATAAGACTTGCATTTTCTCCGCGTTTCCGGTATAATGTTTTCGTCCTCCAAACGGAGGACGGCACGCCGGTGTGTTGGAATTGGCAGACGAGACGGACTCAAAATCCGTTGCCAGCAATGGCGTGCGGGTTCGACCCCCGCCACCGGCACCACGTCGGAGCAAAGTCCGCTTTGCTCCGACGCTTTTTATTCCCTTCGGCAGAAAAAGCTCATCCGCCCGCCCCCTTGCTTCTCCTCTTGCGCAAAAAGTCACGCTCGGCTCGCCTGCTCGGTTGTAAACGCCCGCGCGACGGCTCACCGTCACGATCAACTTTTTGCGGGTCTGCACTTCATGCGCTCAAAGGTTCAACAGCTCCGAAACAGGCTCGAAAATGCTTGATTCTCAGGCGCTTTCGGGTCTTTCTATATGCGCGTCGGAGGGTCTCGACGGCGATCTGCCGGAGAAAAGAGCTTTGACGCGCAGAGTGTGAACAAAAACAGAATGCCGCTGGGGGCGGCTCGGCGGGGAGCGGGCAATGAGGCTGGGCTTCCCGCCAATTTTTTCCATTTTCGGCGGTTCGACGGGGTTCGGCGGGGATTTACACGCGTTTCGGGGATTCGCGCGAAAAAATCCCTTGCTTTTTTTTCAGAATTCTGTATAATGGTAAATGGTAAGTTATGTTGACTCCTGTGTGGAATCAAATTGATTTGGATAATCGTGAATGACGGAGGGACCCGATGGACAACCGAACGATGGTGCTTTTTGAGTTGGAGGAGAATTTATACCGGGAGGGCTGCCCGGTGCTGCTGCTCGGCGGCGCGCTCTCCGGGCAGACGACGCTTCTGCCCGCCGAGGACGGCGGCGTGGAGGAGCGCCGGTCGCTTTCCGTCACGCTGCGGTTCCAGAACATCGACCCGCGCCCGATCTCTTCCCTCTATGTCGACATCCACGTCTTTGACCGGCTGACCCGGGAGGTGGCCGTGCTGCGGGACAAGCGGTACCTGCTGCCGTATCTGCCGCGCGGCGGCGTGTTCGGCGCGGAGGACAGCGTGCCGGTCCCCGAGACCGCCGAGACCTTCTCCGTCGCGGTGAAGAAGGCGGAGTTCGAGGGCGGCGAGGTCTGGACGGGCAGCGGTTCCATCCTCTTTGAGCGCGTCCCGGACCGCGTGGCGCTCGAGGAGAAATTCCAGGACGGCGTTCTGCTCGAGCAGTTCCGGCGGGACTTCGCGGAGAACCTCGCGGAGGATCACCGGATCAAGACGTTTTATGTGCCCGCTTCCTACAAGGACTTGTGGTTCTGCGCGTGCGGCGAGATCAACCATGCGGACGAGGAGAAGTGCGCCGCCTGCGGCGCGGCGCTCGAGCCGCAGCTCGCTTTGATCGAAGATGAGGACGCGCTGCGGGAACACCACGAGGCGCGGGAGAAGGCGATCGCCGAGGAGGCGGAGCGCCAGCGCCTCGAAGCGGAGCGGAAGGCCGCCGAGGAGAAGGCCGCTGCCGAGGAGCGCGCGCGGCTCGCCGCAGAGGCTGCGGCCGCCGCGGAAAAGGCGCGCAAGCGCCGGAAGCGGCGGATCATCGTGACGCTCTCGGTCTCGATCCCGGCGGTGATCGCGGTGTTCGTGTTCCTCTATGTCTATCTGCATTTCATCCAGCCGCAGATGGAGTATGACCGTGCGGCGGAGCTGCTCGCTTCGGGGGATCTCGACGCGGCGGAGACCGCGTTCGCCGCGCTGGACACCTTCTCGGACAGCCGCGCGCAGCTCACGGAGATCGAGTTCCTGCGCGGCGAAGCGTGCATGGAAAAGGGCGAATACGAGGAGGCCATCTCGCATTTTGACGCGTCGATGAGCCACGAGGGCGCGGCGGAATACGTGCAGGAGGCGAAGTATCAGCTTGCGGTCGCGGTGATGGAGCGCGGCGACTGGGAGGGCGCGCTGGATGCGCTCGCGCCGCTCGGCGACTACAAGGACGTGATGGAGCGCACGGAGCAGTGCGTGAACGGGATCGCGCTGGAGACGCTTGAGACCGACGGGCTCGCGGCACTGGATTACTGGGACGAGCTGACGCCGGAGCACCAGGCGGCGCTCGAGGAGAAGATCTGCGAGAAGGGCATCGCGCTCTACGAGCAGGAGCAGGACGGCGAGGCGGAGAAATACTTCACCGAGGTGAAGACCGAGTCGCTGCGGGAGAAGATCCGCGAGGCGCGGTACGCGCGGGCCGAGGCGAAGCTCGAGGCCGGTGCGCTCGACGAGGCGAAGCGGTACTTCACGGCGCTCGGCGACTACAAGGACTGCGCGGACAAGCTCGTGGAGATCGAGTATCTCCGCGCGCAGAAGATGGAAGACGAGGAGGACTTCGCCGGTGCGGTCGCGGCGTATGAATCGCTCGGCGATTACAAGGATTCCGAGCAGCGGCTTGTTCTCGCGAAGTACGGGCTCGGTCTGCAGCAGCTCGAAAGCGGTGACACGATGGCCGCCTACGAGACGCTCTACGCGATCCGCACGCATTACGACGCGTGGTACAAGCTCATCACGGACAGCCGGTTCTACCGCGACGTGTACGATCCGGGTCTCGGCATCAATCCGAACCCCGAGAAGATCGAATTCACGAGCTGACCTACCTTTTCTGGAAGAAAAGGTAGGCGAAAAGACTTTTGCGTCGCGCTTCGGCGCGGAATGGGTTTTGGGGTGCGCTCCCGCGACGGAGGCTTTGCCGTGGACGAAAAGCCTGCTTGCTCCGGAGAAAAGGCAGGCGAAAGAACCCACCTTTTCTGAAGAAAAGGTAGGCGAAAAGACTTTTAAGTCGCGCTTTGGCGGGGAAAAGGTTTTGGGGTGCGCTCCCGCGACGGGAGCTGGTTCTTTGAGGAAAGTTCGTTTCGGTTCTCGGTGAGCCAATGGAGAGCGAACGAGAGCGGCTCTGCCGCTGCGCCTACTTTTCTTGAAAGAAAAGTAAGCAAAAGAACTTTTGCGTCGCGCTTCGGCGGGGAATGGGTTTTGGGATGCGCTCCCGCGACGGAGGCTGGTTCTTTGAGGGAAGTTCGTTTCGGTTCTCGGTGAGCCAATGGAGAGCGAACGAGAGCGGCTCTGCCGCTGCGCCTACTTTTCTTGAAA
>CANQIG010000159.1 GCA_947623765.1 uncultured Clostridia bacterium
TCTGGATGCACTCGCGCAGGCCCTTTTCGACCGCGGGGAAGAAGCCCTTCGGGACGGAGCCGCCCACGACGCGCTCGCCGAACTCGAGGCCGTCGGAATCGCACGGGGAGAACTCGATCCACACGTCGCCGAACTGGCCGTGGCCGCCGGTCTGCTTCTTGTGGCGGCCCTGCACGGAGACGGTCTTGCGGATCGTCTCGCGGTACGGCACGCGCGGTGCCTTCAGCGTGACCTCCACGCCGAACTTGCTCTTGAGCTTCGAGACGACGACGTCGAGGTGCTGTTCGCCCATGCCGGAGATGACCATTTCCTTCGTCTCGGCGTTGTTCTCGTAGCCGACGGTCGGATCTTCTTCGGCGAGCCGCATGATGCCCTGCGCGACCTTGTCTTCTTCGCCCTTATTCTTCGGGATGATCGCCATACGCATCTCGGGCTTCGGATAGTCGACGCCCTCGAGCGTGACCTTGCGGGTCGGCGCGCACAGCGTATCGCCGGTGTTGACGCTGGTGAGCTTCGGGATCGCGCCGATGTCGCCAGCGACGATGGCCTTCACGTCCTCCTGCTTTTTGCCGCAGAGCAGGACGGTCTTGCCGACGCGCTCGACGGTGCCGGTGCGCATATTGACGAGCTGGCTGTCGGAACTGATCTTGCCCGAGATGACCTTGACGTAAGAGAGCTTGCCGATGAACGGGTCCGCCACGGTCTTGAAGACGACGGCCGCGGTCGCGGCGTCCTCGTTGACCGTGAGCTCGACGGGCTCGCCGTCCACGTCCACCGCGACCTCGCCCGCCTTATCGGCGGCGCAGGGCGCGAGCCAGCACAGGCCGTCCATGAACTGCTCCATGCCGCGCATCAGGATCGCGTCCCCGCAGAAGACCGGGGAGATGCTGCCGCGGCGCACGCCGTTCGCGACGCCGACGATGACCTCCTCAGGAGTGAACTCCTCGCCGGAGAAATACTTTTCAAAGAGCTCGTCGCTGGTCTCCGCGACGGCCTCGTAGATCGCGGTGCGCAGGCCCTCGAGCCGCTCGCCCATGTCGGGCATCGGGACCGGGACCGGCTTGCCGCCGGAATAGTCGTACGCCTTGTACTCCAGCATATTGATGTAGATGTCCGCCTTGCCGTTCTCGAAATACGGGACGACGATCGGGCAGACGGACGGGCCGAAGCTCGCCTTGAGGTCCTCGAAGACCGAGTAGAAATCGGAGCCCTCGTCGCACAGACCGTTCACGAAGAAGGTCTTGGAGAGGCCGCGCTTTTCGGCGGCGGTGAACGCCTTCTCCGTGCCCACGGAGACGCCGCTCTTGCCCGCGAGGACGATGATGATGCTTTCTGCGGCGCGGGCCGCCTCGTACAGGCCGCCCTCGAAATCGAAGAGGCCCGGGGTGTCCAGAAGATTGATCTTTTTGTTTTTCCATTCAAAGGGCGCGACGGCCGTCGAGACAGAGGTCTTGCGGCGGATCTCCTCCGGGTCGTAGTCGCAGACGGTGTTGCCGTCGCTGATCTTGCCGCGGCGGTCGGAAACGCCGGCGAGGAAGAGCATCGCTTCCGCAAGGGACGTCTTGCCCGCGCCTGAGTGCCCGGCGATGGCCACATTGATGATGTTCTTGGCTTGGTACGTGTTCATTCTAGCACCTCTTTATATTGTTGACTTCACGAAATTCCGAGGAATCTGCAACTCTAATTATAGCGCACAAGCGGGAAGTTGGCAAGCGATATTTCTAAATTATACAGATATTCCATTTTTGGTCGTGTTACATTGTATAATTTGACGGACATCTTGCAGGATTTCATGCTGAATTCTACCGAATCCGGCGTATTCTGCGCGGTTTTCGCCGCTCCCACACCGTGCGGGACGGAAGGCTGCAGGCGTTGTGCGCGCATTTTGTACAAAATCCCCTGCCGGAGCGACCGGCAGGGGACCGTCTGCGTTTTCCATGAAAAAGGTCACGCGTTCTTTTCTTCTTTTGTCTCAGGTTCCGGTTTTTTGGAGATCAGGAGCCGTTCGAGCCGCTGGCCCTCCACGCGGAGCACCGTGATGAGCAGGCCCTTGACCTCGACCGTCGGGTGCTCGGACTCCTTCGGAAGGTAGCCGAGCAGCTCCGTCACGAGACCGGCGATCGTATCGTAATCGCCCTCGGGCAGCGTCACGCCCGTGAGCTCGGAGATCTCGTCCACCGGCGTCGTGCCGGAGACCGCCATCTCGCTGTCACTGACCCGGAAGACCGCGTCCTCCTCGTCGTCGAACTCGTCCTGGATCGAGCCGAAGATCGACTCCACGAGGTCCTCGAGCGTGATGAGGCCCGCCGTCCCGCCGTATTCGTCGACAACGACCGCGATCTGGATGCGCTTCGCCTTGAGCTCCTTGAAGAGCTGGCTGCATTTCTTGGATTCCGGCACGAAGTACGCCGGGCGCAGCAGGGCGGGGAGCTGCACGGTCTCGGGGATCGGCACGCCGATGTAGGGGAGAAGGTCTTTTACGTACAGGATGCCGCGCACGTCATCGAGGTCCTCTCCGTAGACGAGGATCCGCGAAAAGCCCTCTTCGACCGCGATTGCCGCGACTTCCGCGATGTCCGTGTCCTCGGCGACGGCGCAGATCTCCGTCCGGTGGGTCATGACCTCGCCGATGTCGGTGTCGTTGAAGTCGAAGACGTTCTCGATGATGTCGCGCTCGTCCTCTTCGATGACGCCGCGCTCCTCGCCTTCGCCCACCATATGGAGGATCTCCTCCTCGGTCACGGTCTCCGCGAGGTCCTTCGGGTCCCGGCCGAGCAGGCGCAGCAGCCCATTGGAGATCAGGTCGCAGAACGCCATGACGGGGCGCATCGAACCGGCGAGGCAGCGGATCAGGCCGACGAGCCGGTAACTGCGCGGAGGGTCCTGCGCGATGACGAGCTGCGTCAGCTTTTTGGGCAGGAAGTCCGCGAGCGTCAGGAATAGCAGCGAACAGACGAGGATCAAAAGCAGGGTGGAGAGCAGCGCCGCCGGGAGCAGCGGAATTCCGAACATGGAATGGAACACGTCGTCGAGGAGCGGCACAAAGGCCACCACAGACGTGCCGACCGCGAAGAAACCGACCAGCATCAATCCAAACTGCAGGGGAGAGGCGAACGTCTCGCTCGCCGCGAGGTATTCGAGGAAGCGCGCGGCCCTCGCGTCGCCGTCTTCCTTGTCCTTTTCCACCCGAGACTCACTCATGGTGTTCACGGCGGATTCGGAGAGCGCGAACAGCGCGCCGATCAGGAAGAAAAGCAGGAGCAGAAGCAGGGCGGCAGGCGTGGATAAAACGCCGGCAGGGGCAGGGCTGGGATCGTCGTTCATGGGAGTTGACAAGCATCCTTTCTCTGAATTTTGGAATATAATTACAGATATTTTACTACGTCCGCGGACTTTTGTCAACATTTCTTTCCGGAAACCGGCTTTATGCGCGAAAAGCCCCGTGCGGACGTGAAAAACAGGGCGAAAGGGAAATTTTCCGCAGGTTTTCAAAAAAATCGAGATTTTGTCCCTTTACAGACGGCGAAAAAAATGATAAAATGAAAGCAATACGGCGGGATGCCGTTTTTCCGCGTGCCTAAATTCCATTCCCAGCGCGGGAAAGCGAGCGTTTTGCCGGAGTCAAAATCCTTAAAGGAGGAATTTGGTAAATGGCAAGACAAATGAAAACCATGGACGGCAACACCGCCGCCGCGCATGTATCCTATGCGTTTACGGACGTCGCTGCCATCTATCCGATCACGCCGTCTTCCGTCATGGCTGACGAAACGGACAAGTACGCCGCTGCCGGGAGAAAGAACCTCTTCGGCCGCGAAGTGCGCGTGACGGAGATGCAGTCGGAGGCCGGCGCGGCCGGCGCGGTGCACGGCTCTCTTGCGGCCGGCGCCCTTACCACCACGTATACGGCTTCTCAGGGCCTGCTCCTGATGATCCCGAATATGTACAAGATGGCCGGCGAGCTCCTGCCGAGCGTCATCCATGTTTCCGCCCGTACCGTCGCTTCCCACGCGCTGAACATTTTCGGCGACCATTCCGACGTGTATGCCTGCCGCCAGACCGGTTATGCGATGCTCTGCTCCAACAGCCCGCAGGAGGTCATGGACCTCGGCGCTGTGGCGCATCTCTCCGCGATCCACGGCAAGGTCCCGTTCCTGCACTTCTTTGACGGCTTCCGCACCTCCCATGAGATCCAGAAGATCGAAGTTTGGGATTACAAGGATCTCGGCGAGCTGCTCGACTGGGACGCGGTCGACGCGTTCCGCCGCCACGCGCTGAACCCGGAGCATCCGGTCCTGCGCGGCCAGGCCCAGAACGGCGACATCTTCTTCCAGGCGCGTGAGGCCTGCAACAAGTACTACGACGCCATCCCGGAGACCGTTGTCGATTACATGAACAAGGTCAACGAGAAGATCGGCACCGACTACAAGCCGTTCAACTATTACGGCGCTCCGGACGCGGAGAAGGTCATCATCGCGATGGGCTCCGTCTGCGAGACCATTGAGGAAGTTGTCGACTACCTCGTGGCTGCCGGCGAGAAGGTCGGCCTCGTGAAGGTCCACCTCTACCGTCCGTTCGTGGCGAAGTACCTGCTCGACGTGCTGCCCGAGACCGTGAAGCAGATCGCGGTGCTCGACAGAACGAAGGAGCCCGGCTCCATCGGCGAGCCGCTGTACCTCGACGTCCTCGCCGCCATCAACGGCTCTGCGTTCAAGGACGCGCAGGTCGTTTCCGGCCGTTACGGCCTCGGCTCCAAGGACACGAAGCCGGCGGACATCATCGCGGTCTACCGCAACCTCGAAAAGGGCGCGGACGCGAAGAAGAAGTTCACGATCGGCATCATCGACG
>CANQIG010000160.1 GCA_947623765.1 uncultured Clostridia bacterium
ATGACGATGCGGTCCGCCCGCTTCGTCGTGGAGATGCGCTGCGCCACGATGATCTTCGTGCAGGTGAAGTCGAGCTTTGCGAGCTCTTCCTGAATGTATTTTTCGGTCTCGAGGTCGACGGCGGACGTCGTGTCGTCGAGGATGAGGATCGACGGCCGCACCGCGAGCGCGCGCGCCAGCGCGATGCGCTGCTTCTGCCCGCCGGAAAGCCCCGTGCCGCGCTCGCCGATCACGGTGTCGAACCCGTCGGGGAGCTTGTCGGCGAAGTCCACGTCCGCGATCCGCGCGAACTCCTGCACGTCCTTTTCGGGCATATCCGGGTCGGAATAGGCGATGTTCCCGTCGACGGAGTCGGAGAAGAGGAACACGTCCTGCGTCGCGATGCCAATGGAATGGCGCAGGTCCTTCAGGTCGAGCAGCCCGATCGGCGTGCCGTCCACGCGGATCTGCCCGCGCGTCACGTCCATAAAGCGCGGGATCAGGCTGATGAGCGAGGTCTTGCCGCAGCCCGTCGGGCCCATGATCGCGACGGTCTCGCCGGGCTTTATGTCGATGCAGATGTCATGCAGCACGTCGACGCCCGAGAGCCTGAGGTCCACATGGTCGAACTCGACCTCGCCCTTGACGCGGCCTTCCGGCTTTTTCGCGTCCTCGCGGGTGATGATCGTCGAGCGCGAATAGTAGAGCTCGATCACCTTCGAGGCCGAGGCGAAGAACCGCTGCAGGTCGTTGATGAGCATCCCGAGCGTGCGCATCGGGTTCGTCAGCGTCCAGCACAGGGAGTTGAACAGCGTGAACGTGCCGACGCTGATCCGCCCCATGATGAGGAACGAGCCGCCGACGAGCAGCACGGCGATCGCGAGCGACTGGGAGAGCCCGTCGATGTAGGGCGAGAATTTCAGCCAGTGCAGCGAAGCCTTGAGGTTGGCCTTCTTGTAATCTTGGTTTTTCAGGTCGAACTGCTCGATCTCGTAGTCCTCGCGCGCGAACGCCTTCACGACGCGGTTGCCCGCGATGTTCTCCTGCGCCGCCGTGTTGAGGCGGGAGAGCCGCTCGCGCAGGTCGACGTAGAGCGGGTGGACCTGCTTCGCGAAGACCTTCGTCAGCACGAAGATGATCGGCGTGACGCAGAGCAGCGACAGCGCAAAGAGCCAGTCCACAACGAGGAACGTGATCGAGGTCGTGAGGAACAGCACCACGCAGTCGATCAGCATCCGCAGCACATAGGCGGTCACGTACCGCACCATGTCGAGGTCGCCGGTGAGACGGGTCATCAGGTCGCCAGTGCGGTTCTTCGCGAAGAACGCGCCGTCCTGCGCCTGCATATTCGCGTAGAGATCGTGGCGCAGGCGGAACAGGAGCTTCTGGGAGCAGGTCTCATAGGTGAGGACGGAGATGTAGTTGAACGTGGTGCGGAAGAGCGTGAACCCGATGAGCACCCCCACCAGGATCACGAGATGGCGCCAGAGCGCGTCGGTGACCGCGCCGCCCTGCTGGACGGGAGTGAAGACCGTGTCCATGATGTTTGCCGTGATGACCGAGTTCACGAGCGACATCATGGAGAGGAGCACGGTGGAGCACAGCGCGAAGACGTATCGCTTTCGGCAGCCCTCCAGATTCTTCCAGACCCATTTCAGTTGGAACATGAAAAAGACCCTTCTTTTTCGGAAATTTAGCGCTTTTGACGGGGAGAAAAACCGGTTGCGCCCGTTCAAAATAGCTCCCCCTATTATAGCGGGAATCTCAAAAAAAGGAAGAGGTTTTTCAAAAAAAGTTCCCGGCAAAGTTGACGAAGTTCACCGCCCGCCCCGCCCCGCAATCTGGGAAAAAAGCCCACGGTTACTTTTCTTGAAAGAAAAGTAACCAAAAGAACTTTTGCGTCGCGTTTATCGTTCGCTCCGCGAACTTCGCCGGTGGGGACGGGAAGCCTTGCCCCGCGCCGGAAGCTTGGTTTATTGGGTTGCCTCGCCTCCGGCCCCGATAAGCCAACGTAGAGCAAACGAAGTAGGCTCTGCCCGCGCGTTTACCGTTCGCTCCGCGAACTTCGACGGCGGGAACGGGGAGCGTGGTCCCGCGCCATATGCTTGCCCCGTTCGGCGACCGCGTCTCAGTCTCCAATAAGCCAACGTGGGGCAAACGTCGCCATACCGCAGATGCCGAAACAGGCTCTGCCTGCGCGTTGGTCGTTCGCTTCGCTCACTTCGTTAGTGCTTGCGGCAGGATTTTCTCCCGCGCCGGAAGCTGGGCCCGTTCGGTAAAACCGCCTCTGCTCTCCACAGTCCAACGTAGGGCAAACGAAACGGGCTCTGCCCGCGCGTCGTAAAGTCTTTCGGGCGCCTTTCTTCAGAAAGGCGCAAAAAAGCGGTGTGCCGGAGCACACCGCCCTGAATTTCCTCAAAGAATTTTCACCGTGAACGCGTGGGCGTTCGCTTCGCCCGGCGCGAGCAGCGTCATGCCGCGCTTCGAGAGGAACTCGTCGTCCTCGTCGACGGCGGTCGCGCAGCCTGTCCAAGGCTCGAGCGCGACATACGGCCCGTCGTTCACCGCCGACCAGATGCCGAGCATCGGGAATTCGGAGAAATCCATCTCGATCCCGCGCCCGCTCTTCCGGCTCTTCACCGCGACGGTCTTCGAGTTCGCGTTTTGGAACACCAGCGCGTCGTGATAGAACAGCTCGTGCCTGAGCGGGATGGTCGTCTCGTTTTCCAGCTCGAAGTTCGTCTTCCCGAAATTGATGAGACATTCCGCAAGGTCGATCTCCGGGCAGCGCTGCGTCTCCGGCTTTTCAAAGACGATGTCGTAGTCCTCAAAGACGCCGTCCGATTCCGCCGGGATGTTGAACCCCGGGTGTCCGCCGACGGTGAACGGCAGCATCTCGTCCCCGGTGTTCTCGACGAGGAACCGCGTCGTCAGCGCGCCGCCGCAAAGGGAATAGGAGACGGTCAGCCGAAAGTCGAAGGGGTAGCTCTTTTTCGTCTCCGCGTCGCTCTCGAGCACGAGCGCCACCGCGTTCTCCGTCTTTTCCGCGACGGTGAACTCCCGCCGCCGCGCGAAGCCGTGCCGGCCCATCTCGTACCATTCGCCCTTGATCCGCACCTTCCCGTTCCGAAGCGCCCCGACGATGGGGAAGAGGATCGGCGCGTGGCCGCCCCAATACGTCTTGTCGCCCTGCCAGAGGTGCTCAAAACCGTCGTTTCCCGTAAACGAGACGAGTTCCGCGCCGAGCGTCTCCACGGCCGCCGAGAAGCCGCCGTCCTGGATCATGATTCTCATATGCTTTCCGCTTCCTTTCCGGTTTTCTTGCCTCTTATCTTACCACAGATCGGCGCGGGACGCAAGATTTTTGCGGTTTCTGTCAAAAACGGCGTCCGCCCGGCCGTCTGGCAGAGTGTACAAAAGGGGCGCGGCGGGGTTTTTGCGAAAATCGGCAAAACTTCCCGCAATTTAGGCTTGCTTTTTTGCGCGTGTTGTGTTATGATTATTGTTGCGTTATTGGAGTATCGGGCGAAGCCTGCTTCATACCGCCGAGGCGGGAACGCCATTCCATAATTCGAGACCGAGGAGGTGTCAATATGCCCAACATCAAGTCCGCGAAGAAGCGCGTGAAGGTCACCGCTGCGAAGACGCTGCAGAACCGTATGCTGAATTCCGAGCTGAAGACCGAGATCAAGAAGGCCCATGCCGCCATTGCCGCGAACGATCCGAACAAGGCCGAGGCCGTGAAGGTCGCCGTGAAGAAGATCGATCAGGCCGTCGCGAAGGGGATCCTGCACAAGAACACGGCCGCGAGAAGAAAGTCCTCTCTGGACAGCAAGCTCAACGCCTGAGTCCGAAACCCAGCGAAAAAAGGGCCGCCTGCGGGCGGCCTTTTTGCGTACTTTTGGAGGAGGAAACGACAATGACACACGACGCCATGGACCTCGCCCGCCGCGTCGTCTCCGCCGCGCGGGAGAGCTTCGGGGAGGACCTTCTCGGGGCGTACCTCCACGGTTCGCTCGCCCTCGGCGGCTTCACATGGGAGAAAAGCGACGTCGACCTGCTCTTCGTCGCGGCGCGTGTCCCCGAGATGCCAAAGCGCGCCGCATTTCTCCGCGCGGTCCTCGCGCTCGACGGCGAAGCGCCCCCGAAGGGCATCGAGCTGAGCGCCGTGACCCGTGCCGCCGCGGAAAATCCCGTCTTCCCGCCGCCCTATTTTCTGCACTACTCGCCCGCGCACCGGGAAACGTACCGGGCCGACCTTCTCGGCACGCTCGGGACCCTCTGCGGCGAGGACCCCGATCTCTCCGCGCATTTCGCCGTGACCCGCGCGCGGGGCGTCGCGCTCTTCGGGCCGCCGCCCGCGGAGATGTTCGGCGAAGTCTCCCGCGCGGATTATCTGCGGAGCGTCTGGTCCGACATTCAAAGCGCGGAGACGGACATCCTCCGCGACCCGGTCTACGTGATCTTAAACCTCTGCCGCACCGCCGCGTACCTCGAGGACGGCGCGATCCGCTCGAAGGCGGAGGGCGGGGCGTGGGGGAGCGCGCGCCTCCCCACATGGGGGCCGCTCCTCGCCGCCGCCCGCGCCGCATACCGAAGCGAAGAGCCGTTTCCCGCCGACCGCTTCGACCTTCCCGCGTTCGCAGCGGAAATGCTTCAAAAGATCCGATCTTCCCCGGATCTCCCCGCATAAAAGGGCCTCCGGAAGGAGGCCCTTTATTTATCCCTTCGCTTCGCCGGGCGTCTCCGCGCCGAGCAGGTCCGCGAGCGTCACGCCGTCGAAGTATTTATTTGTGAG
>CANQIG010000161.1 GCA_947623765.1 uncultured Clostridia bacterium
CCATAGCTTCTTCGGTGGGATGACCCCCTAAACGCTTGCTCTTGCGCTTAGTTCAGGATGGTCTTCTCGGTCTCCTTGTCGAAGAGGTGCATCTTGTTCATGTCGAAGCAGATGGTGATGTTGTCGCCGGACTTCGCAACGGAGGTCGGCTCAACACGCGCGGTCAGCGCATTGCCCTCGCAGTTGAGGTACAGATACGTCTCGGCGCCCATAAGCTCGGTGACTTCGACGTCGGCCTTGGTGATGGTGCCGTCAGCCTTCTCGAGGACTTCGGGCTCGTCATGGACGTCCTCAGGACGGATGCCGAAGACGACGTCCTTGCCGACATAACCGGCGATCTCCGCATTCTCCTTGTTCTTCGGGATCTTGACCTTGGTGCCGCCGAAGACGAGGTAGTAGGTGGAGCCTTCCTTGGTGAGCTTCGCATCGACGAAGTTCATCTGCGGGGAGCCCATGAAGCCGGCGACGAACTCGTTGACCGGGAGGTCATACAGGTTCTGCGGGGTATCGACCTGCTGGATGAAGCCGTCCTTCATGACGACGATGCGGTCGCCCATGGTCATAGCTTCGGTCTGGTCGTGGGTAACGTAGATAAACGTCGTGCCGAGTCTCTTATGGAGCTTCGCGATCTCGGTTCTCATCTGCGCACGGAGCTTCGCGTCCAGGTTGGACAGCGGCTCGTCGAGCAGGAAGACCTTCGGGTCACGGACGATGGCACGGCCAAGGGCGACACGCTGTCTCTGACCGCCGGAAAGAGCGGCCGGCTTACGGTCGAGCAGGTGAGAGATGTCGAGGATACGGGCGGCCTCTTCCACGCGGCGCTTGATCTCATCCTTCGGGGTCTTGCGGAGCTTCAGGCCGAACGCCATGTTGTCATACACGGTCATGTGCGGATACAGCGCGTAGTTCTGGAACACCATCGCGATGTCTCTGTCCTTCGGGGCGACGTCGTTCGCGAGCGTATCACCGATGTAGAGCTCGCCCTTGGAGATCTCCTCCAGGCCGGCGATCATACGAAGGGTGGTGGACTTGCCGCAGCCAGACGGGCCGACGAGAATGATGAACTCCTTGTCTTCAATGTCCAAGCAGAAATCCGTGACAGCCGTTACACCGCCAGCGTAGATCTTATAGACATTTTTCAACGTTACACTTGCCATAGGTTTTTTCCTCCTGATCTCAGAGCTGCGGCCTCCGCACATCGCAGGCGGCCAATGCCCCTTTTTCTTACACGTATTATACCAGATTTTTTCTGTTCTGAACAGACAATAAATGCCCAAACTTTACTTTTTCGCTTCGGGTAAAATTCACAAAAGCCAAAATCAGAAGAAACTTTTTGTGATATTCGCTATGCGATACTGTTAAAAGCCCGCAGAGCCTCGTCCTTTGTCAAGCGCTTCACTTCCCCGGGGCAGAGCGTCCCGTCGAGCTCCAGCGCCCCGATGGACCGCCGCTCCAGCGCGACGACCTCCTTGCCGCAGGCATGGAACAGCCGCTTGACCTCGTGGTACTTCCCCTCGGTCAGCGTCACGGTCGCCGTAAAGGGGTCGTCCCGGTCGATCTCGAGCTTTGCCGGGGCGAAGGTCTCCCCGCCCTCGGTGATCCCCGCCGCGAACCGCGCCGCGTCCGTCTCCTCCGCCGGACGGTCGAGCGTCGCGCGGTAGCGCTTCGGCACGCGGCTTTTCGGCGCGAGCATCCGGTGGGCAAAGTCGCCGTCATCCGTCAGGAGCAGCAGGCCGGTCGTGTCCCGGTCCAGCCGCCCGGCGGGAAACAGCCCGCGCCGCCGCATCTCGGGCGGCACAAGGTCGAGCACCGTGCGCTGCCGCGCGTCCCGCGAGGCCGAGAGCACGCCCTTCGGCTTATGCAGCATCAGGTAGACGTGCTCGTGATAGACGGCGTTCGCCCCGAGCACGCGGATCTCGTCGCGCTCGGGGTCGATCGGATGATCCGCCGCCTTCACAGCCTGTCCGTTCACCGTGACGGCCCCGCGCCGGATCAGCGCGCCGACCGCCTTTCGGCTTCCGTAATTTTCGTTTGCGAGGAATTTATCGAGCCGCATATCGCACGTCCGTTTCCTTTCCGATGCGCGCCAAGGGACAGCCAGTGCGCGTCAAAGACCGGCTATGCCGCGCTCTTCGGCGCCTCATAGCGCGCGCTGTCCGCAGCAAAGCCGTGCATGAAGCCGTCCGCCGTGTCGAGCGCGACGTCGCCGCCCACGACGACGCCCTCCCGCACGAGGATCGTGGCGTAGACCTCGCCCTCGACGCCGGGATAGTTCGTCACCCGGTAGCGGTACTGCGTCACGGGCTCGCCCTTGATCAGGGAGAGGTCGAAGCCCTGCGCCTTCTGCATTTCATTGTACGCGCTGTAAATGTCGCTGAACTCCGCCGGGATCGCCACCTCCCGCGTCTCCACCGGTTCGGGCTCCACCTGCCAGCCGAAGCTCTGCAGGAACGCCAGCCGTTCCTCGTTCGTCATCGCGGGACAGGGAGCTTTCTCCTCCCCGCGCGGGATGAAAAAGAACGCCGCCGCAGCGATCGCGACGAGCAGCACCACTGCCAGGATGCGCTTCTTGTTCGCGCCCACCGAAAGAACCATGCTATCACCCTTTCCACATTGCCGGAAGTGCCGAACCGGCGGCCTCCCGGCCGTTCATCCTGTGAAAAGGTATGCCCGGTCCCCCGGCTTTATGCCCGGAACGCGGCCCCGATCAGGAACCCGCCGAACCGGAACAGCCGAAGGCCGAAGCCCGCACAGCGCGGGACGGCCCCCGAAAAGAGGATCTCATAGTTCTGGAACCCGCCCGAAAGCCCCACGCCGCACGCCTTGGAGACGCTCTCCTTGAGCACCCAGCGCGCGAGGAACGCGGCGCCCGGGTCCGCGCAGGCCTCGATCTCCCGCAGCTCCCGCGCCGTGCAGACGCGTTCCATCACGGCGCGACCGGCAGGACGGCGGGCAAAGCGGTCGAGCGGCTCGCAGTCCACGCCGAGCGGCACGTCGCCCGAGGCGCAGCAGACGAGCCCGTCCGTGTGCGAGAGGGAGATGTGCGGCCCGCCTCCGGCAAGCACCGGCGCGCCGCGCTCCGTTTTCTCCACGGCGGCCCCGACGATGCCCCAAACGTCCCGCAGGTGCGCGTCGAGCAGCGCGTACGCCGCGCCGTGCAGCGCCGCGGCGGAAAGGTCACGCGGCACAGGCCGCGCCGTTATCCGGACCATCTCACTCCCCCTTTCCGGCATATTCAGGACCACCGGCGAAGCCGACGGCTCGAAGCCGGCGGCTTGGGAAAGCCCCGCAAGGGCCTGTTGCCGGCCTGCATCTAAAGACGCATGGAACGGTTTACCGCTTGCATCACTCGCCCCGCCGCCCATAAATAGGCGACGCCCTTCTCCCCGTGGAATTTTCGTAATGGCGAACCGTACAAGCTTCCTTCCCCGCTTCGCTCGATGCTTGCAGCGAGAGCTTTTCTACACGCACCGGCAGAGCCGGCGGTTGTTTTCCCGCGAAAGCATACAGTCAGGACCACCTGCGAAGCCGGTGGCTTCGTGCAGGCCCTAAAATGGCCTGTTCCCGATATGCATCTAAAGACGCATGGAACGGTTGACCGCTTGCATCCCTCGCCCCGCCGCCCATAAATGGGCGATGCCCTTCTCTCCGTGGGATTTTCGGAATGACGAACCGCGCAAGCTTTCTTCCCCGCTTTGCTCGATACTCGCAGCGAAAGCTTTTCTACGACCACCGGCACAGACGGTGGTTGTTTTCCCGCGAAAGCATATAAGACAAAAGGCCCCGCCGGATCCGTCGGTTCGGCGGGGCGGTCTGACCGACCCTTGGCCGCGTCTGCGGCGGGAGCGGTCAGAGCAGCTTCTTAAAGAGCTCCGCGATCTCCTCGACGCTCGTGTCGCGCGGGTTGCCCGGGCGGCACGCGTCGGCGTAGGCGCTCTCGGCGAGGAACTGCACGTCCTCCGCCTTGAGGATGCCCTTGAGGTCCTTCGGGATACCCACGTCGTGCGCGAGGTCGCGGACGGCGTTCACGGCGGCAGCACGGTATTCCTCCTGCGTCATGTTCTCCGTGCCCTCGACGCCCATCGCCTTCGCGATGTCACGGTACTTCTCGCCGGTGCACGGCGCGTTGTACTCCATGACCGTCGGCAGCAGGATCGCGTTCGCGACGCCGTGCGGCGTATCATAGAGCGCGCCGAGACCGTGCGCCATGGAGTGCACGATGCCGAGGCCCACGTTCGAGAAACCCATGCCCGCGACATACTGCGCGAGCGCCATGCCCTCGCGGCCCTCCGGCGTGTTCTCGACCGCGCCGCGCAGGTGCTTCGAGATCAGCTCGATGGCGCGCAGGTGGAACATATCGGTCATCTCCCACGCGGCCTTTGTGATATAGCCCTCGATCGCGTGCGTCAGCGCGTCCATGCCCGTCGCGGCGGTGAGGCCCTTCGGCATGGTGGCCATCATATCCGGGTCCACAACGGCGATCTCCGGGATGTCATGCGTATCGACGCAGACGAACTTGCGCTTCTTCTCGACGTCGGTGATAACGTAATTGATCGTGACCTCCGCGGCGGTGCCGGCGGTCGTCGGGACAGCGACCGTGAAGACGGCGTGGTTCTTCGTCGGCGCGACGCCCTCGAGGGAGCGCACGTCCGCAAATTCCGGGTTGTTTGCGATGATGCCGATCGCCTTCGCGGTGTCCATCGCGGAGCCTCCCCCGATCGCGACGATGCCGTCCGCGCCGGAAGCGTTGAACGCCGC
>CANQIG010000162.1 GCA_947623765.1 uncultured Clostridia bacterium
ATGAACTACCTCGGGCAGGCGCAGTTCTTCCGTCCGATCTACATTTTGAGCGATATGTGGCAGGGCATCGGCTTCAACAGCATCATCTACCTGGCGGCGCTTTCCGGCATCGACCAGGAGCTCTATGAGGCCGCCGCGCTCGACGGCGCGGGCCGCTGGCGCCAGACGCTCCACGTCACGCTGCCGGGCATCGCCTCCACCGTCATCATCCTTCTCATCCTGCGCATGGGCTCCATGTTCTCCGTGGGCTATGAGAAGATCATCCTGCTCTACAATACCAACACCTACGAGACGGCGGACGTCATCTCCTCGTATGTGTACCGCATGGGCCTACAGAATATGAATTACAGCTATTCCGCGGCCGTCGGTCTGTTCAACTCCGTCATCAACACCGCGCTGCTCGTCATCTCCAACAAGATCAGCGCGAAGTTCTCGAGCACCAGCTTGTTCTGAGGAAGGGGAGTGTGACAGATTTATGATTGAAATCAAAAGATCTCCGAGTCGTGTCGTGTTCCTCGTGATCCTCTACATCATCCTTGCGATTTTGGGGCTCATCTTCATCGTTCCGGTCTGGCACGTCGTCATGGCGTCCTTCTCCGAGGCGAAGGTGCTCGCGAGCAACACCGGCGTCGTCCTTGTGCCGCTCGGCACCCCGACGCTCGGCGGCTATAAGATCGTGCTCACCGCGCCGGGCATCATCTCCGGCTACGGCAACACGGCGTTCTATGTCATCGTCGGAACGATCATCAGTATGCTCCTTACGATCATGGGCGCGTACGCGCTCTCCCGCAAGGGCTTTGAATACCGCAACGTGTTCATGCTGATCCTCTCCTTCACGATGCTGTTCAACGGCGGTATGATCCCGACCTACATGGTCGTCCGCAACCTCGGCCTCTACAACAGCCGCTGGGCGGTCATCATCCCGTCCGCGATCTCCGTCTTCAACCTCATCATCCTGCGCACCGCGTTCCAGGAAGTCCCCGCCTCGCTGGAGGAATCCGCGAAGCTGGACGGCGCGAACGAGTTCACGATCATGTTCCGCATCATCGTGCCGCTCGCGAAGGCTTCCATCGCCGTCGTCGTGCTCTACTACGCCGTCGGCATCTGGAACTCCTGGTTCCCGGCCATGATCTATCTGAAGGACAGAGACAAGTTCCCGCTGCAGCTGATCCTCCGCGAGACGCTGCTCGTCAACGACTCCTCGATGATCGCGTCCTCCGCCGACGCGCAGAACGCGACGAACCTTGACCGGAAGCTCGTCAAGTACTGCACGATCGTCGTCGGCACCCTGCCCATCATGTGCTTCTACCCGTTCATCCAGAAGTACTTCACGAAGGGCGTCATGATCGGCGCGGTCAAGGGCTGATTTTTCCGCAGGAAAGCAATTTCGCTTTGTGAAACGCAGATCCCCCCGCCCCTCGGCGGGGGGAAGTGTTTTCATCATCATCCTGCACCGCCCTCGTCCCACCGGCGGTCAGCAACTCTGCCCCTCCGGGCCCTGCGCAACCCACCGTTCCACGAGCGACTGTCGCTTTCCGTGTGCATCGCCCCTTCGAGCGGTCAGTAACCCTGCCCCCTCGGGGCCCTGCGCAACCACCGCTTCACGCGTGGTTCTGCTCGTCGCTTTCAGCTGGCAACGCCCCTTGTTCGGCTAGACCAAAGCCTCGGTGCTCCATCTCTTTTGGCCCGACCGAGGACTGTGCCTCGGCCCACCGAAAGCGCACGGCCCACCATCGCTCAACGCGACAATCACCTTTCCGCACCCCTCGAGCGGTCAGCAACCCTTGCCCCTCCGGGCCCTGCGCAACCACCGCTTCATGCGCGGCTGTCACTTTCAACGTGTAGCGCCCCTCGTTCGGCTAGGGCAGAGCCTCGGCCCACCGAAAGCGAACGGCACCAATCGCAAAAAAGGACCACGCCTCGGCTCACCGAAAGCGAACAGTACAACTGCACCATGCGACGACACTTTTCCGCACCCCTCGAGCTGTCAGCAACCCGCCCCTCCGAGGTGCGCGCAACCCACCGTTTCACGCGCGGCTGTCGCTTTCAGCGAGAAACGCTTCTCGTTCGGCTTGGGAAAAACGTCGGCGCTCCATTTCTTTTGGTCCGTCCGACGAGCGCCGTGTCGGCCCACCGAGGGCGAACAGTCCAAAGACGCCTAATGCGACAATGACCTTTCAGCCCACCTCGAGCGGTCAGCAACCCTGCCCCTCCGAGAGGCCCGCGCAACCCACTGCTTCACGCGCTGCTGTCGCTCTCAGCGCACAGCACCCCTAGCCCCACCGGCGGCGAAAAGCTATGCCCCTCCGGGGCCCACGCAACCCACCGCTTCACGCGCGGTTTTGATTTTTTGGGAGGAAACCCATGGAGAAAGACATCAGAAGGACTTTTATTAACCCGCTAGTGCTGCCCGATTACCCCGTATTACCGGCAAAAGCACACCCAGAGGATAGCCAGGACGTGCCCCGTCTGCCCGACGATTCGACCGCCTGGGGCCGAAACGGGAAGAAAATGCTCAGCATTTCCGACCTCATGCAGGAGGACGGCTACGACTACGGCATGGACGGCATCCTCGACGTTTTCGGCCTTGGATACGGCAAAAACGCCCTGAACGACGTGCGCGCCACTGCCGACCCATCTGCATACTATTTCGAGGACAAATGGTACCTATACATCACCTCCGGCGCAGTCTACGAATCCGAGGACCTCGTCCACTGGACGGTCCATCACGACGAGAGCTGGATGCCCATTTCCCAGCCGATGGCCCCGACCGTCGAGGAATATCACGGCAAATACTACGCCGCGGCGAACAACACGCCGCTCTTTGTCTCCGATAACCCCGTCGGCCCGTGGACGCAGGTCGGCGACTGGACGCTGCCCGACGGCCGCGAGTTCGTCGCGGGCGACGTGATGATCTTCCGCGACGATGACGACCGGCTCTACCTCTATTTTGGCCTCGGCCCGGCGATCATGGGCGCGGAGCTCGACCCCGCGCAGCCGAACCGCTTGCTCACGAAGCCGAAGGTCCTGATCCCGTTCGTCAAGGAGAATTACTGGGAGCGCTACGGCGGCAACAACGAGAACTGGTCGCTCGGCTTTATCGAGGGCAGCTGGATGGTGAAGCACGGCGAGCGGTATTACCTCGTCTATTCCTGCTCCGGCACCGAGTTCTACGCCTACGCGATGGGCGCGTACGTCTCGGATTCCCCGCTCGGGCCGTTCCACCCGCAGGCGAAGAACCCCGTCTCGCGCAACCGTGACAAGGGTCTCTGCAAAGGCGGCGGCCACGGCTCGTTCGTCAAGGGCCCGAACGACACGCTCTGGATCTTCTACACGATCCCGGTCTGCGTCGACGCGACGATGGAGCGCCGCATCGGCATGGACCCCGCCGGTTTCGACGAAGAGGGCAACCTCTACGCGCTGACGGGCTGCGACGTCCCGCAGTGGGCGCCGGGCGTCCTGCAGCGTCCGGAGAAGGGCAACGCGACCGAGGCGGTCGGCCTGACGCTCTTCAAGAACACGAGCGCGTCCTCCTACGCGCCGGGACATTACCCGATCTATGCGGGCGACGAGGCGCTGCACACCTGGTGGCAGCCGGCGGAGGGCGACGAGGCCCCGTGCCTCGCCGTGCATCTCGCCGGGCGGTTCCACGTCTCCGCGTTCCGCGTGATGTGGAAGGACATCGGCATGGACCTCAAGAACGGCATTCTCGGCGGCGCGTATCAGTATGTGATCGAGACGGCGACGAGCGAGGACGACTGGAAGACGGTCGTCGATTTCTCGCAGAACACGACGGACCTCGCCGTCGCGTACCACCCGATCGACCCGGTGATCGCGAACCGCGTGCGCATCCGCATCCTCGGCGCGCCGAAGGGCATCACGCCGGGCCTGCTGAATTTCACGGCGTTCGGCGAGAGCGTCGCGAAGACGAACGTCGAGTTCCCTGCAAAATAAAACCGGCTTTTATGGTATGACAAGAGCGGGCCTCCGGATCTCCGGCGGCCCGCTCTTTCTGTCTCTATCTTACTCTTTTGTCGTTGGGAATCACGCGAGGCGCACCTTGAAGATCGTGACGCTCTCGGGCTCGGCGGTGAACTTCACGACCGCCTTGCCGTTATCCGACGGGAGCTGCTCGTACTTCAGCTCGGAGGCCTCGTGGAGCGCGAGCACCTGCGCCTTGTTGAGGTACGCGGGCGAGCCCATCTTCTCCCAAGCCTTCTCGATGCTGGTGTGCTCCTCGTCGATGACGGCCTTCCAGACCTTCGCCGCGCCAGTGAGCGTCAGCTCGACCTCCTCCGCCTTCTGCACGCGGCGGTCGAGATCGTGGTTGT
Organism: uncultured Clostridia bacterium; assembly: GCA_947623765.1. GTDB lineage: Bacteria > Bacillota > Clostridia > Oscillospirales > Acutalibacteraceae > Hominenteromicrobium. Next base: position 4,332 of record CANQIG010000162.1, read on the forward strand.
AGACGAGCACGGTCGCGTCCTGCCCGTCGGTCAGCGCGAGGACCTCGACGAGGTCGTCCTGCTTTTCGACATCGATGCGGATGTCGCCCGCCTCGTGGAGCGTCTGGAACACGCGGTAGGACGGCTTTGCGACGCCGTGGTTCGTCTGCATCCCGAACGCGTTCTTGAACGGCCCGGGCAGCATCCCCATCTCCTCGAAGATGTCACTGACGGTCCAGAAGGAGTAGCCCTTCACGTAGCCGTCGTTGTAGGCGAGCGTTTGCGCGACGGCCGCCGCCTGATAGTTGTTGTCGAAATCGTGCGAGCCGTTCCACTCGGTGTAATAGAGCGGGTACGGGCCGGCTTCCTCGCTGGCCTTCTTCGTCATCTGCGCGAGGACGTCGCGCGGGTTCTTGTTCTCGCGCGGCTTCGTGAACTGCTCGTG
>CANQIG010000163.1 GCA_947623765.1 uncultured Clostridia bacterium
GACCATCCTGAACTAAGCGCAAGAGCAAGCGTTTAGGGGGTCATCCCACCGAAGAAGCTATGGCGGCGTCCCAATCGGGGCGCCGCCTTTTCCATGCCTGCCGCCGCCCGTTTGGGCGGGAGGCTGTGGAACGCCGCGCGGGCGGCGGGTTCGGCAAACCAAGAGGAGGAAATGAAGGATGAGCAAACAGGACGAGAGATTCGTGGTCGTCTATCAGGGAGGTTCGCAGCTGAAAGAGGAGGGAATGTACCAGATCCTGGTGGATACGGAGACCGGCGTGCATTATCTGATTTGGAAATCCGGGTATGCGGGCGGGATCACGCCGCTTTTGGATTCTGAGGGGAACGTCGTCGTCACAAAGTAAACTGCGTGTTTGCGGAGAGGCCGCCTGCTTCTCCGCGCCCGGCGCAGAAAACAGGAAGCGACCCGCCCAGAGTGCCATTTGCGCCGCGGGCGGGCCGATTTTGTTTTGTCAGCTTTAGCCGAAAGCATCGAGCGAAGCGAGAAAGAAAACTTGCGCGGATTCGCCACTGTGAAAAACGTAAAGGGAAAAGAGAATTGCCCATGTATGGGCGGCGGGGCGTGTGGTGCAAGCGGGAAGTCGTTCCATGCGGCGTGCCGACAGCAGGCCCGGAAAGGGCTTGCAGGAAGCCGCCGACTTCCCCGCGCCCGGCGCAGAAAACAGAAACCGGCCCGTCCAGAGTGCCATTTGCACCCCGTGCGGGCCGGTTTGGTTTTGTCAGCTTTAGCGGCAGGCGTCGAGCGAAGCGAGAAAGGAAACTTGTGCGGTTCGACACTGAGAAAAACCCGTAGGGGAAAGGAAATTGTCATTTATGGGCGGCGGGGTGAGCGATGCAAGCGGGAACCGTTCCGTGCGGCTGTGCCGACAGCAGGCCCGGAAAGGGTCTGCGCGGGGCCGCCTGCGCTTCTCCGCGCCCGGTATAGAAAACAGAAAACGGCCCGCCCAAAGCGCAGCGTGCGCACCGGGCGGGCCGGTTTGTTTTCAGTCGAGCTGCGCGAGGATCGCGGCGAGGGCCGTGCCCGCGGTGTAGAGGCCGCTGTCGCCCTCCTCGATGCAGAGCGCGAACGCGTAGGGCCGCGATTCGTCCACGGAGAACCCGGTGATCCAGCAGGTGGGCTGCTTTCCGTCGATCTCGGCGGTGCCGGTCTTCGCGGCGAGTGTCCAGCCGTAGAACATCCCGTCCCCGTAGTAATACGCCACGGTGTCGCGCATCATCTCGCGAAGCGTCTCGGCGGTGCTGTTTTTCACGAGCGTGTACCGCGTCCCCGGCGCGCTGCCGGTGAGGTACGGCTCTGGGGTCGTGCCGCCGTTCGCGATCGCGCCGGAAAGGAGCGCCATGTGGTACGGGTTCACCGTCACGTCCCCCTGCCCGACCGCCGACCATGCGAGCTCCAGCGCGCCCGCGTCCCCGACGTCGATGCCGCTCTTTGCGGTCGAGACAGAATCGAACGAGAAGCTCTCGCCGAAGCCCATCGCCTCGGCGGTCTCCTGCAGCGCCTTGCCGCCGACATCCTCGGCGAGCTTCGCAAAGTAGATGTTGCAGGAATGTCCCAGCGCCTCGTCGAGCGTCAGCTCGCCGTGGTAGTCGAGGCACGTCACGGCGCTGTCCCCGAGCTGCCACACGCCCTCGCAGGAATAGGTGCGGCTCTGCGCGTCGGGCAGCGTCTCGAGCGCGGCCGCCGCCGTGACGAGCTTGAAGATCGAGCCGGGCGTAAAGACGCCGGAAAGCGTGTTGTCGAGGAACACGCCGTCGTAGAGTTCGTTCTCCATCAGGTCGCCGGGAACGTTCATTGGGTCGTACGTCGGCGCGGAGACCTTCACAAGCGTCTCGCCGGTCTTGTAGTTGTAGAGGAACACCGCGCCGTTCCTGCCGCCGAGCGCGTTATAAGCCGCCGCGTTCGCCTTCGCGTCGAGCGTCAGCTTCACGTCGTTCCCGAGCTCCGTGAGGAGCGTCTGGTTCAGCCCGGTGAAGAGGTTCCAGCCCATGAGCTTCGAGCGGTGGATCGCCTGCACCGACGTCCCGATGTACCCGCTCGAATCGCCGACGGTGTGCAGGAACGACCGCCGGACGCTCTCGTCCTCGTTGTAGACGCGCGCGCCGTCCCGCGTCGAGGCGAGCACGACGCCGTTCCGGTCGGTGATATTCCCTGCGGCGACGGTGCTGTCCTCCGCGTAAATGTGTCCGTTATACGGCTGCGAGACCCATGTGCTCCCGCTGATGCAGAGCCGGATCAGGAAGAACCCCAGCCCGCCGAGGAACGCCGCGATCAGAATATAGAGCACAAACGAGCGAAATCCCGTGGTTTTCACTTTGCGCGGCCTCCCTTCCGGCCGTCCGTCCAGACGTCCTCCCAGTCTTCCTCCTCGGGCGGACGGCGCCGCACGCGCCGCACCTGCGCTTCGGGCAGGTCTTCGGGCGGGCGCTGCCGTCCCGCGCGGCGCCGCGTAGGTGCGCTCATCCGAGGCTTTGATGAACGCGATGAGCCCCCAGGTGGAGAGGATGCTCGACCCGCCGGAGCTGATGAACGGCAGCGTCACGCCGGTCAGCGGCAGGACGTCCGTCGGGCCGAAGACGTTCAGCGCCGCCTGGAACAGCATCATGCCGGAGGCCGCGCACGCCGCGATCGCGTAAAACGTGGAGCGGCTGCGCGTCACGTCGCTCCGCGCGTAGAGCACAAAGAGCAGGAGCGCGAGGAGCACCGTGAGGCCCATCGCGAGGCCCTGCTCCTCGCAGAGCATCCCGAAGACGAGGTCGCTGTCGGCGGCGGCGATGTATTTGAGCACGCCGTTGCCGAGGCCCATCCCGAAGAGTCCGCCGCTCGCGATGTAGGTGAGCGTGCGCGTCTGCTGGTAGCCGAGGCTCTCCTGCGCGTATTCCCAGACGTGGCCCCAGCCCATGAACCGCTGCGCCACGTAGGGCCGGAACTGCAAAATCAGGAACACGCCGAAGACCGCCGCCGCGAGGATCAGGAAGATCGTCCGGAAGCTGCCCGAGCGCATGAACGCGATGATGAGGAACGTCGCGAAGAAGATCAGCGCCGTGCCGAAGTCGCGCATCACGAAGAGGCACGCGAGGCAGCCCGCCGCGAACGCGATGAACCCGGTGATGTTCTTTTTCGTCTGGAGGCGGTCCAGCGTGGACGCGCCGACGAAGACGAACGCGATCTTGATGAATTCTGAGGGCTGCACGCTGACCGGCCCGATCAGGATCCAGTTTTTCGAGCCGTAGAGTTCCGTGCCGAAGACGAGGTTCGCCGCAAAGAGCAGCAGCGCCGCCCCCGCCGCGATCATCCGCATCCGCTGGACGCGTTCGAGGTCCCCGATGAACCACACGAAGAAGCAGAACAGGAATACCCCGAGCACGAACGCGATGCACTGCGTGACCACCGCCGAAAAGCCCTGTCCGGCCACGAGCAGGATGCCGATGGAGGAGAGCAGCAGCGCGACGGTCTCCACCTCGAAGCTGACGCGCCGGAGGACGCGCCGCGAGAAGAAATACAGGCCCCAGCCCGTCACAAAGAGCAGCGCGAAGACCGCGAGGGGGTAGAGGTGGAACGTTCCCGTGCCGAGCATGAGCTGCAGCGCCATGCTGGCCTGCACCAGCGTCACAGTCACCATCAGGGCGAAGGGGGAGGCCGCGTTCTCCGTGAAGCCCGTGAAGATCTTCCGGCGCTTCGGCGGCGTGTTTTCCGCCGTGCGCAGGACGAGCGTCGTTTCGCCCATCGTGAAGTCGTCCCCGATCTCGATGACCGTCGGGGATTGGATCTTCCGCCCGTTCACGCGCGTGCCGGTCTTTGAGCCGGTGTCGGCGACCATCCAGCCCGCCTCCCGGCGCATCAGCACCGCGTGGTCGCGGGAGACCGCCGGGTCGGGGATCTGGATGTCGCAGCTCTTTGCCCGGCCGATCGAATTTTCCCAGTAGAGCACCGGGAACTGTTCCCCGGTGCCTGCGTCCTCGAGGAGGACCACGGGGTCTTTCCGCCGCTGGCCCTTCTTAAACGATGTGTAGCTCCGCCAGACGACGATCAGCGCGAGGACCGGCGTCACGACGCGGATCAGCAGCATCAGCGTCGAGAGCATGCCGGAATGCAGCACGCGGCTGACGAGCTCCTGCAATGCGTCCAAGGATCTTCCTCCTCTCCTTTTTCCTAAAACTCCGTTTCTTCCGTTTTTTACGCTTCCCGGACCGCGGCGACTTCCCCGGCGTTCTTGTAGATATGCCCCGCCGGGACGAATCCCCGCACCATGGAGAGCGGGTAGACGCGGCTCCCCTTCCCGACGACCGAGCCCGGGTTCAGCACCGTGCCGCAGCCGATCTCGACGTGGTCGCCGAGCATCGCGCCGAATTTCCTGAGGCCCGTCTCCACGCGCGTGCCGTCCGGCATCCGCACCGTGACGTTCGAGCCGTCCTGCTTGAGGTTCGAGGTGATCGCCCCCGCGCCGGTGTGCGCGAAGTGTCCGAGGATCGAGTCCCCGATGTAATTGTAGTGCGGCGCCTGCGCGCGGTCGAAGAGGATCGCGTTCTTGAGCTCCGTGGAGTTCCCGACGACGCAGCCCTTCCCGACGAGCACGCTCCCCCGGAGGAACGCCCCCGGCCGGACCTCGGTCTCCTCGCCGATGACCGCCGGCCCGGCGATATAGACGTTCGGGTAGAGCTTCGCGCTCTTTGCGATCCAGACGTCCTCGCCGCGCTGCTCATACTGCTCGGCGGGGAGCGTCGGCC
>CANQIG010000164.1 GCA_947623765.1 uncultured Clostridia bacterium
CGATGTCGCCGGACTTCACAAGGCCGTGCTTCTCGGCCACATCCACGACGTGCTCAAAGAGCTCGTCGGTGCTGGTCTTTTCCTCCAGCATCACCGGGACGATGCCCCAGGAGAGGCCCATCTGGTAGTAGACCTTCTTCTCGGTCGTACCGGAAATGATCTGGCACGCCGGGCGGAACTTCGAGATCATCCGCGCGGTCTGGCCGGACTTCGAGACCGTCATGATCGCCACGGCGCCGAGGTCGTGCGCGGTCGTGCACGTCGCGTGGGAGATCGCGGAGGTCACGTCCTTCCCGTCGATCATCTCGCGCTGGCGCAGCCGGGTCACATAGTCGATGTCGGCCTCCGTCCGCTCGGCGATGCGCACCATCGTCTGCAGCGCCTCGACCGGGTACTTGCCCGCCGCCGTCTCGCCGGAGAGCATGATCGCGCTCGTGCCGTCGTAGATGGCGTTCGCCACGTCGGTGGATTCCGCGCGCGTCGGGCGTGGGTTCTTCATCATGGAATCGAGCATCTGCGTCGCCGTGATGACGAGCTTTCCGGCGTCATACGTCTTCTTGATGATCTCCTTCTGCAGGATCGGGATCTCCTCCATCGGGATCTCCACGCCGAGGTCGCCGCGCGCGACCATGATGCCGTCGGAGACCCGGATGATGTCATCGATATTGTCCACGCCGTCCGTGTTCTCGATCTTCGCGATGATGCGGATGTTGCGGCAGTTGTGTTTTTCCAGTTCGTTGCGGATCAGCACGATGTCCTCCGCCGTGCGGGTGAAGGACGCCGCGATGAAGTCGAAGTCCTCCTGCACGCAGAACGCGAGGTCCTCCCGGTCCTTGTCGCTGATGTACGGCATGGAGAGCTGCACGCCCGGCACATTGATGCCCTTATACGAGGTGATCGGTCCGCCGTTGAGGACGCGGCAGACGATGTCGGTATCGGTCACGTGCTCGACGATCATCTCGATCAACCCGTCGTCCACCAGGATATGCGTGCCGTTGCGCACGTCCTGCGGGAGGTTTTTGAAGGAGATGGAGCACCCGTCCTTATCGCCGGGCCGCGGGTTCGTCGTCAGCGTGTAGAGCTGGTCGTATTCCAACTGCACCGGCTTTTCAAACTGCCCGGTGCGGATCTCGGGACCCTTGGTGTCCAGCAGGATCGCCACGGGCAGATCCAGCTCCTCGCGCAGGCGCTTCACGACGTCCGCCCGCCTCTTGTGCTGGGCGTGATCGCCGTGGGACATATTGAGCCGTGCGACGTTCATGCCGCCGAGCATCAGCTTCCGAAGGACGGCTTCGTCATCCGTGGCGGGACCAAGCGTACAAACGATCTTTGTTTTTCTCATCTCGATGACCTCTTTTCCTGCGCGTTGCGCGAAATCGGAATACCTGTTCTTACTATACAGGAAATCACGCAAAAAATCAAGAGAAATCGTCGAAAATTACCGTTTCTTCAGGATCCGCTTCTGCAATTCGCAGAGCGGGAGCGGCGCGAGGGACAGCCCCGCCGTGACGAGCCACGCGGAGCCCGGCATCGAAGCCGTCTCGAAAAGCGCCGCCATCGGCGGGAACAGCAGCACGAGCAGCATCATCCCCGCGCAAATGAAAAAGGAGAGCCGCAGGAAGCGGTTCTTTGCGAGCCCCGAAAAGAGCACTGGCCCGTCGCTGCGGACGTTGAAGCTGTGGACGAGCTGCGAAAAGCTGAGGACCGCGAATGCCATCGTCCGCCCGATCATGGGGTCCGCCGGGTTGCGGTCAAAAAACGCCCGGCCCGCCGAAAACGCGACCAGCGCCAGCGCGCCGATCATCATGCCCTCGAGGACGATCAGCGCGCCGAGCCCGCCGGAAAACGCGCTGCCGCCGCGCGGGTTCGGCTTTTCGCGCATCACGTCGTTCGCCGGCGGGTCGTTCCCGAGCGCGAGCGCGGGAAGGCTGTCGGTCACGAGGTTCACCCAGAGGAGCTGCGCGGGGAGCAGCGGCGCGGGCGCGCCGAGCAGAAACGCCAAAAGGACCACAAGGATCTCCCCGATGTTGCACGACATCAGGAAATGGACGGTCTTTCGGATGTTCCGGTAGACGGTCCGCCCTTCGCGGACCGCCGCGACGATCGTCGCGAAGTCGTCGTCCGTGAGCACCATGTCGGCGGCGTTCTTCGCGACCTCCGTCCCGTTCTTTCCCATGGCGCAGCCGATATCGGCCGCCTTGAGCGCCGGTGCGTCGTTCACGCCGTCCCCGGTCATCGCGGTGACGCACCGAAGCTGCTGGAACGCGCGCACGATCCGCAGCTTGTGCGCCGGCGTGACGCGCGCGAAGACCGAGCACTCCCCCACGGTGCGCCGCAGCGCTTCGTCGGAGAGCCGTTCCAGCTCCGCGCCGGTCACGACGGTCCGGCTCTCGATGCCGAGCTCCTTCGCGACGGCCGCCGCCGTGCTCGGCTGGTCGCCGGTGATCATCACCGGTCGGATCCCAGCGGCTTTGCATTCCGCGACGGCGCGCTTCGCCTGCGGGCGCGGCGGGTCCGCAAGGCCGAGCAGTCCGAGGAAGACGAGCCCGCTCTCCGCGTCCGCGTCGGTCTCCGGACGCGCGGCGCAGCGCTTTTCCGCCACGGCGAGCACGCGCAGCGCCTCGCCCGCCATCGACCCGTTCAAAGAAAGGATCTCCGCGCGCGCCGACGGGCTCAGCGGCACGTCCGCGCCGCCGCGCCGCGCCGAAACGCAAAGCGGCAGCAGCACCTCCGGCGCGCCCTTCGCGAGCACCCGGTACCCGCCCTCCTCCTTTAGGATCACGGTCATGCGCTTGCGCTCCGAGGAAAACGGCACCTCCGCCGCCTTCACGCGGCTTTGGAGCAGCGCGGAAAACCCCTCCGCCGCCTCGGCGATTGCCGTCTCGGTCGGCATCCCGAGGAGCCTCCCCTCGCCGTCGAACTCCACGTTCGTGCAGAGCGCCGCCGCCCGAAGCAGCGCATCGCGCGCCTCCCCGCCGAGCATCCCCTCCGGCCCGACGGCCCGCACGACGGTCATTTTGTTCTGCGTCAGCGTGCCGGTCTTGTCGGAACAGATCACCGAGCAGCTCCCGAGCGTCTCGACCGCCTGCAAATGGCGGATGATCGCGCGCTTTGCGACCATGCGCCGCACGCCGAGCGCGAGCACCACGGTGACGACGGCGGGCAGTCCCTCGGGGATCGCGGCCACCGCGAGACTGATCGCGATCATGAACATCTCGAGCGGCGGCTTGTGCTGCAGCAGCCCGATCAAAAAGATCAGCGCGCAGATCCCGACGACCGCAAAGCCGATCACCTGCCCGGTCTTTCGGAGCCTCGCTTTCAGCGGCGTGTCCGGCGCTTCCTCGCTGCCGAGCATCCCCGCGATGCGCCCCATCTCCGTCTCCATGCCCGTCGCCGTGACGACCCCCGCGCCGTGCCCCATAGAGATACCCGTCCCCGAGAACAGCGTGTTCGTCCGCTCGGCGATCTCCGCCGCCGGCGGGCAGACGGCGGCCTCGTTCTTTTTCGCGGGCTTGGATTCCCCGGTCAGCGCGCTCTCCTCCGCGTAGAGCTCCACGGCGGAGAGCAGCCGCAGATCTGCCGGGACGACGTCGCCGGTCTTCACAAACACGATGTCCCCCGGCACGAGCGCGCGGCTCGGGAGCGTCGTCCGCCGCCCGTCCCGCAGGACGTCCGCGGTCGGGGCCGCCATGGTGTGCAGCGTCTCGAGCGCCCGCTCCGCCTTCGCCTCCTGCACCGTGCCGATCACTGCGTTCGCCATCACGATGCCGAGGATCAACAGCGGGTCGGCGAGGTCCGCCTTTCCCTCGAGGAGCGAGGTCAAAAAGGAGACTGCCGCCGCGCCGAGCAGGATCAGCACCATCATGTCCCCAAACTGTAGCAGGAACCGCCGGAACACCGAGTGTTTCTTCCCCTGTTCCAGCACGTTTTCCCCGTATGCCGCCCTGCGGCGCGCCGCTTCCCGCTCCGAAAGCCCGGTCTGCGCAGAGACCTCCAGCGCTTCCAGCGCTTCCGCGGCGCTTCTCGCGTACATCGGCGGCCTCGCCGTCTTTTCCTTTGCCATGTCCGCGCCCCCTTTTTCGTATCTTATGCGGAAAAAGGAGCGCATAGAAGTCCCGCGCAGGCGCAGCTCAGAGATCCAAAAAAGACAGGACCCCTCCCGGGAAATTCTCCGTTTCCGGTTGATTTCTCCGCGCCGCATGGTATAATAACCGTAAGGGCAATGGCAGATCCTGCCAACGCGCTCCGCGCCTATGGCATAATAATTCCGAAAGACATACGCCCGCCCGGGAGACGGGCGAAACCGAAAGGAGACATACCGATGCGAAGAACAGACCGCGAGGTCACGGACCGCGAAGCGATCCGCTCGATCATCGACCGCTGCACCGTGCTGCGTTTGGGGCTCTTTGACCTCGAAACGCCGGACTTCCCCTACATCGTCCCGATGAGCTTCGGCTGGACGGAGCGGGAGGGGCAGCTCTCGTTTTTCATCCACGGCGCGCGGGCGGGCCGCAGGTGGGACCTGCTGCAAAAGACGGACCGCTGCGCTTTTGAGATGGACTGCGGCGCGCGCTTCGAGACGGTCCCAAAGAGCCGCAGCATCACGATGCGCTACCGGAGCATCATGGGAACGGCGAAGATCACGCTGCTCGAGGGGGACGCGGCGCTTTCCGGGATCGAG
>CANQIG010000165.1 GCA_947623765.1 uncultured Clostridia bacterium
CCGAAGGAACCGTAGAGGATCGTCTCGATCTCGTCGATGGAAGCGGAGGTCAGCGGGATCTCATCGGCTTCGCCGTTCCCGTTGTTGTCGATCTCCTTGCACTTCTTCAGATAGTCATAGAACTCTTCCGTGGTCTTCGGCGGGGTGGAGTAACCGGTCTGCTCCAGCAGGTCGCTGTTGTACCACAGCTTGGAACCGGCGCGGATCGCGTCGCCGGCGAGGATGTACGGCGCACCGTAGATCTTGCCGTCTTCCATCGTCACGGCGTCCTTCGCCGTCGGGTACTCGTCGAACCATCTCTGCAGGTTCGTCATGAGATCCGGATAGTCGGAGAGCGGAACGAACAGCTCTTCGGCCGCGTATCTCGCCTGATCGGCGTTGCCGACGCTCATCTTGAAGAGGATGTCCGGGACCTCGCCGGAGGAGAGCATCAGGCTGAGCTGCTCCGCACGGTCGGAAGCCGGGATCTCCTGGAAGGTGATGTGGATGCCGGTCTTTTCGGCATAGTTCGCGAGGACTTCCATCGTGTCGAAGTCGCCTTGGATCTCAGACTGGCTGACAGCCGCAGTCAGTTCGATCGGGTTGTCCGGGGAGAAGGGCAGGTCGCTGCCGCCCTCTTCCGTGGACGGGGTCTCGTCTTCAGTGGCATCGGGTTTGGCCTCGCTCGTTCCGCCGCCCGACTGGGAGGTGGAGCTGCTGCCGGAACCGGACGTACCGCTGGTCCCGCCCGAGCAGGCCGCGAGCGCCAAAATCATGGCAGCAGCCAGCAACAGGGCAATGATTCTTTTTTTCATGTTGACCTCCTGAATCATTTCTGCGTCCGCCCCGGGATGTTTTTGGGGCAGCGCGGTTGTGTATTGTCCACGGCGCAAGCGCGCCGCAATGACCGAAAACTGTGATGGGGAACGATCATCCCTTGACGGCGCCGATCATGACGCCCTTGACGAAGAACCGCTGCACGAAGGGATAGATGATGAGCATCGGGATACTGGAGACGACGATGACGGAATACTTGATCGTCTCGGCGCGCATGGCCTGCCGCGCCATTTCGTCGGAGCCCATCGTCATCAGGGACTGCGCGTTGTTCAGCGTCAGCACCTTGCGCAGATAGAGCTGCAGCGGCGCGAGCTTCTCGTTGTTGATGTAGAGCAGCGCGTTGAAGTAGCTGTTCCAGTGTCCGACGCCGTAGTACAGCGCGATGACCGCGAGCACCGGGCCGGAGAGCGGGAGCATCACGCGCAGCAGCGTGCCCATCGGGGTGCAGCCGTCGATCTCGGCGGCTTCCTGCAGCTCATACGGGATGGAATTCATGAAATAGGTGCGCATGATGATCATGTTGTACACGGAGATCGCTCCGGGCAGGATCAGCGCGAGCCAGTTGTTCATGAGGCCGAGGTACTTGCTGATGAGCAGGTAGGTCGGGATCAGGCCGCCGCCAAAGAACATCGTGAAGGTGATGAGCTTCAGGATGACGCCCTTGCCCCAGAGATCGCGGCGGGAAAGCGGATATGCCGCGAGGACCGTCATGACCATGTTGACGGCGGTGCCGGCGAACAGGATGATGAAGGAGTTCCTAAAGCCGAGGATGATGTTCTGGTTCTTGAAGACTTCCTTGTAGTTTTCCAGCGTCAGGTCCACCGGCCAGAGGATCATCTTGCCGGAGGTGACCGACATGGCGTCGCTGAAGGAAGCGCTCACAACGTAGATCAGCGGGTAAAGGATGGAAATGGCGATGACCCCGAGGAAGAAGCAGACGACGATCTCAAAGATGACGTCTCCTTTCGACATGCGCTTTGTCAGGTTCTTAAACATATTTCCCCCTCCTTACCACAGGCTGGTCTCGCTGACTTTTCTGGAGATGGTGTTGACGAGGAGCAGCATCACGCAGTTGACCACCGAGTTGAACAAGCTTATGGCGGTAGACAAACTGTATTGGGCGCTCTCGATACCGATGCGGTACGCATAGGTGGAAATAACGTCCGACGTGGCCATGTTCAGGTCGTTCTGCATCAGGAAGACCTTTTCAAAGCCGACGTTCATGATGTTGCCGGCGTTCAGGATCAGCAGGATGACCATCGTCGGCAGGATGCCCGGGATGTTGATGTGCCACAGTCTCTGCACACGGTTCGCGCCGTCGATCATCGCCGCCTCATGCAGCGTCGGGTCGATGCCGGCGAGCGCCGCGATGTAGATGATGGCGTCCCAGCCCATATTCTGCCAGACGCCTGAACCGATGTAGAGCGGTCGGAACATACTGTCCATCTGCAGCCAGTTCGCGCCCTGTCCGCCGAAATGGCGGATCACAAGGTTCACGACGCCGTAGTCGGAATTCGTGAAGGACTTGATCATGCCGACGAGCACCAGCACGGAAAGGAAGTGCGGGGCGTAGGTCACGTTCTGCACGAACTTCTTGTACTTCACGGAGCGGACCTCGTTGATGGCGAGCGCCAGAAGGATCGGCAGCGGGAAGCCAAAAGCGAGGGACGAAAGGCTCAGCGTCACGGTGTTTGTGAGCACGCGCGAGAAGTACGGCGAACCGAAGAACTGCTCGAAATATCTAAAGAGCGGGGTCGCCCAGGGGCTTCCCATGATGCCCCGGCGGACCTTGTAATCCTTAAACGCGAGCATGATGCCGTACATCGGCGAATAGCAGAAGACGGCGAAGTAGGCGATCACGGGGATCAGCATCAGATAGAGCACCCAGTTGCGGTTGATCTTTCTGCTGTAAATGAACCGCTTCACGGAACCCATCCGGCTGTTTCCCTCCGATTTCTTTTCCGGCACAGCCTGTGCCGCAGAGGTTTGCTTCATAGTCCTCCTCCTCTCAGTTTTTCGCGGGGCGGAAACCTTCGACTTATGCGCCGAGCCCGTCGATCAGCGTCTGCAGGTACTTCTGGGTCTCCAGAATGTCCTTCTTCTGCTGCTCGCCGGAGATCTCGCGCTCGATGGTCAGGCTGCCGTCAAAACCGTGTTCTTTCAGGCCCTTGAGCAGCGCGGGGAAGTTCGCTCTGCCTTCGCCCACCTTGACCTCGTGGCCGAGTTCCCGGCCGTCCGTCGGGTAGAGGCCGTCCTTTGCGTGGACGCCGCGTACGTAATCGCCGAAAACGTCGAGCGCGTCCACCGGATTGCCCTTGCCGTACAGGATCAGATTCGCAGGATCGAGGTTCACGTAGAGATTGCCGGTGCCGACCATTTCAAACAGCCTCAGCAGCACGACGGGGGTCTCCTGACCGGTCTCAAAGAGCAGATTCTGGCCGTACCGCTTCAGTTCCTGCGCGATCACCTTCACCGCCGCCACGACGCCCGGATAGTTGGGGTCGGTCATGTTCTCGGGGATGAACCCCATGTGCGTGACCACGTCCTGCACGCCGATGCGTCTCGCGAAGGCGGCGCCGTCCAGCAGATTCTGGACCCGCTCCGCGCGGAACGCCACCGGCACGATGCCGAGCGTTTCCGGACCCTCCGTGAAGTTCCAGCGCTTCGGTCCGACCCAGCCGCACCAGAACGCCGTGATCTCCATGCCGTACTTTTCCCGAAGCTCGATGACCTGGACGGCCCCTTCTTCGGTCCAAAGGGAGGGGTCCCAGCTCACGAGCTGGCAGTGCCGAAAGCCCTGCCGAGAAACCTCGGCAAACTTCTCCTCCAAGTTCCCGTGGGAATGACTGATAATGATGCCCACATTCATGATACAACCGCCTCTTTCCCATATTGATCTTGTGGGAACGATGCAATTCATCGCTCCGCCGCGCGTGAAGCTACTTCAAAAAGTTTACTTTTTGATAGCATTCTCTGTTAATAATATTATCGACCAGCCCACAAGAAAAGACAAGGATAGATTTTTGACTTTCGCGTCCCTATTTTTTACTTTTTGGTGACATTTTTGTCATTTTTGCTTCTTTTTGTTGTCTTTGACGGTTATTTTCCGAACAATTTCCCAATAAAAACCGGCCAAACCGCCCGCCTCCCGCTTCCCCAGCGCACGCCGTGGGCGGGACGGGCGGCGTTTTTTCGTCTCAAAAAGTAAACTTTTTGAGACGAAGGACCTCTCCGTTTTTAGAAAAGCGGAGAGGTCCACAAATTTTACTTCTGTTCATTAGAGTTTGGGAAAGCGAAAAACGGGGGGAGCCTTCCGCGTCACTTTCCCATGCCCTGCATCCGGCGGTACGCGCCGGGCGTGATCCCGAACGCTTTCCGGAACGCGTTCTGGAAATACGCCTGCGAGGAAAAGCCGAGCGCTTCGCTGATCTCCGCGAGGCTCTGCCCGGTGAATTTCAGGAGCGTCTGCGCCTCGCGCATCCGGCATTCGGCGACGTACTTCCCGACGCTCTGCCCGAGCTCCTCCCGAAACTTCTTTTGGAGATACGCCCGGCTGCGCCCGATCAGCGCGGCTGCGTTCCCGACGGAAACGCCCTCGGCGCAGTGTGCGTGGAGGTACTGCATCGCGACGAAAACGTCGCTCGAGATCCCGCGCGGGAGCTTCGACCGCCCGACGCGGTCGGTGAGGTCGAAGAGCATATTGTATTGGAGGTCCCGAACGGCCTCCACGGACGGGGCGTGCTCCGCCGCCTGCACGTACAGGTCGATGAGCTGGTAGGTCAGCTCGACGTCGAGGCCGCCGGGGATCGCGCCGTGCTTCGCGACGGACGCGATCAGCCCGATGAAGATGTCCTGCGCCTGC
>CANQIG010000166.1 GCA_947623765.1 uncultured Clostridia bacterium
GGCCTTCTCGCCGGGGACGGCGCGGAGCAGGACGTCTACGTCCTCGGCCCGACAACGCCGCTCGAGGCCTTCGACGGCGTCGTGATCGCGGTGATCCACCGCTTCGACGACGTAGAGGACAAATGGGTCGCGGCGGAGTCGCCCGGCCTGTACACCGCCGAAGAGATCCTCGACGCGGTGCACTTTCAGGAACAGTACTACGAAAGCGAGCTTTTGATGTAAAGATCGGCTCCGTTCCACGCGGGACGGAGCCGGTTTTTCGTTCCTGTCCTTTTCTATCGAGCGAGGAGGAACCGTTCCCGTTTCATTTGCTTATAATGAAATCGGGAGGAGAAGCAGAGGCGCCGGGCTTTCTGCCGCGGGCGCCGTGAAAGGGCAGCATTACCTTCTGACCGAAAAAAGGAGGGGAAAGGTATGGGGGTTTTGGTGAGACGCAATCGCGCCGCATGGAAAGGCACCCTCCTTTCCGCCGTCGGGAAGCGCGCCGCGCAGCGCCGGGTCCGAAGCGTTCGGACAGGGCGGGAAACGGCGCCGTGCCGCGGCTGAACGTCTGCCGGGCTTTTCGCGCATCCGCACCTCCGCTGCGGCGGCGGTCCGGATGAGGAGCGGGCTGCAGACGGCTGCGCACGTTTTTCTCGACGGTGCGGCGCTCTTTTTCTTCGTTTATTTTGCAGGCTATACGCTGCTTCTTCTCCTCGAGGCGGCGTTCGGAGAAGATGTCTGGCAGCGCGAGAACGCGCGCGCCGCGCCGCGCGAGAGCCGCAGGCCGCCGGTCTCGGCGATCGTCCCTTCGCATGACAGCGGCGAAGCGCTTCTCGAGACGGTCGCGGCGCTCCTCGCGCTGCAATACCCGGATCTCGAGATCGTCGTCGTCGACGACGGCTCCGCAGACGATGCCGCGCGCCGCCTTCGGGAGCGCTATCGTCTCCGGCCCGCAAAGATGCCGCCTTCCGGCCCGCTGCACACGGGCCCGGTCTCCGGGGCGTTTTCGCGCAATATCGGCACCGTCCGGCTGATGCTCCTGCAAAAGCCGGGCGGCGGCAGGGCGGACGCGCTGAACGCCGGGATCAACGCCGCGCGAAGCCCGTTCTTCCTTCGGGTCGATCCGGGGGACGTCCCCGCGCCGGACGCGCTCGGGGAGATCGTCGTCCCCGCGATCCTCGACCCGGAGACGGCGGCGGTCGGCGGCGCGGTCACCGTGAAGAACACGGGGCGGTTCTGGGGCGCGGTGCAGGTCGGGGAATACGAGCGTTCGTTTCTCTCCGCGCGGCCTTTCTTCGACCGCATCGGATGGGCGCAGCTCCTTTCGGGGTCGTTCGCGCTGTTCCGCCGCGAGGCGGTCGTCCTCGCGGGCGGCTACCGCGGCGGGGAGCTCGAGATGGTCCTTCGGCTGCGCACGGCGCTGCACCGCGCGCGGGCGCGGTGCGTCTTCCGGTACGCGCCCGCCGCGCTCTGCCGCATCCCCGTGCCGGACAGCCTCCCGGCGCTCTGCGCCGCGTGCGGCGCGCAGTATCTCGCCGCCGCGCGGACGCTCTGGCGGCACAGAGGGATCGCCCTCGGCGCTGCGGGCCTCTGGCCGGTGTTCCCGTGGTTCTACTGCGTGCTCTACGGCGTGTTCGCGCCGCAGGTGCAGGCGCTCGGGTTCGCCGCGGTGTTCCTCGCGTTCTGCTTCCTCGGGATGCCCGGCGCGTTCGTGCCGTTTCTTTTGGGGAGCGGCGCGTGCCTTGCGGCGGCGACCGCCGTTGCGTACGCGGAAAACGCCGCGGTGCGCGGGAGAAGGGCTTCCCTCCGCTCGCTCGCGAAGTGTACGTCGCTCGCGCTCGTCGAGGCGTTCGCGCTGCGGCCTGTCCTCTGGGCGGTGCGCTTTACGGCGCTGCCGCGCGCAATGCTCCGAAAGCGGCGGAAAAAATGACCGCGGGCCGGGACGCTTCCACGTCCCGGCCCAGCCGCCTCTTACAGGAAGAAAACTCTCCCTTCGCGCGCTCGCGCTCGTCGAGGCGTTCGCGGTGCGCCCTGTCCTCTGGGCGGTGCGCTTTACGGCGCTGCCGCGCGCGATGCTCCGAAAGCTGCACAAAAAATGACCGTGGGCCGAGACGCTCCCGCGTCCCGGCCCAACCGCCGTTTACAGACCGAATTTCACCATGTTCCGGTAGCTCACCGCGAGGCTCTCGAACGGATCTCCCGGGCAGACGTCCTGCTCGACGATCACCGCCCGCGTCTCGAGCGCGCGGCACACGTCGATGATGCCCGGCCAGTCGAGGTTCCCCTCGCCGACCTCCCCGAACGCCTTGACCACCTGCTCGATCGGGTCCGCGCCGCCCTCGATCCGGTAGTCCTTGAAGTGGACGAGCGGGAGCCGCCCCGCCGCCTTTTTGAGATACGCCGCCGGGTCCTTCCCGCCGGACTGCAGCCAGTGGGTGTCGAGGCAGTACCAGAAGACCTCGGAGTCTGTCGCGTCAAAGAGCACGTCGTAGCCGGTCTCCCCGCCGCCGAGGGAGAAGAATTCCAGCGCGTGCGGGTGATAGATCAGATGCAGTCCCTCCGGCCCGAGCGTTTTTGCCAGCCGGTTTATGCCCTCGGCGTATTCGAGATAGCCCTCCCGGCTCTCCCGCATCGCTTTCGGCAGCGTCCCGACGGAGATCAGGTCCGTGCCGTAGAAATGCGCGTCGTCGATCGCCTTTTGGAGCGCGGTGTGGTCGCGGAGCATCGTCTCGTAGTCCCCGCCCACGGATTCCTGCTTCAGCCCGAGTTCGTTCAGGAACGCGCGGTGCTCCTCGTCCGAGCACTTCCAGCCGAAGGTCTGGACGCTCTCGTAGCCGATCTCGCGGATCTTCCGCAGGGACGCTTCATATTCGGCCTGCGTCCCGATGTGCTGGCGCACGGTGTAGACCTGTACGCCTTTTCGCATGGTTTGCACTGCAAATGCACCTCCTGTGCCGTCCGGTCACTCCACGAACCCGGTCTCGCGCATATTGACATACGCCGCGGTGAGGGTTTGGAGCTCGGTGACTTTGTTCTGGAAATCCTGCTCGACGATCGCGTAGTCCATGCCGAGATCAAAGGCCGCGACGAGGCAGTCCTTCAGCGGGAGCAGCCCGGTGCCGGGCGTCGTGAAGCGCGGCATGACGTTGTTCCCATTTTGGACGTCGCCCTCGGTGAAGTCCTTGATGTGCACCGCCGCGAGCCGCGGCCCGACGTCTTTCAGGAACCGCACGGGGTCGTGGCCGCCGTAAAGCACCCAGCCGCAGTCCACCTCGAAGGAAAGGGCCTCCGTGTTCGCCAGCATATGGTAGATGACCGGCACGCCGCCGAGCACCTGCTTGAACTCCGCGTCGTGGTTGTGGAAGGAGAGCGTGATGCCCTCCGCCTTGAGCCTTTGCGCCGCAGTCTCGAATTCCTCGCATTCGCGGAGAATGTCGTCGAGCGTGGGCGGGGTCGGGCGGCCGCCGAACCGGTACGCGCCCGCCGTCCCGCAGTAGCACGCGGCCCGCGTGACGCCGACCGCGTGGGCGCGCCGGATGATCTCGTCGAGGTCGTATTCGCCGCCGATGTTGATGTGCACGGCGAGCGGCTTCATCCCGAAGCTCTCGACGCGCCGCAGATTTTCTTTGACGTCGCCCTGCAGGAGCAGGTCCGCGCCCTCAAAGGCGCGATAGCCCGCCTTCGCGTAGCTCTCGAGCGTCGCATAGGGGTCGCACCCCTTCGGCAGAAAGCCGATCAGGGCGGCCTTCATGGGTTCACGCATACAAATTCCTCCGTTTCTCTCGGGCGGCCCAGCGCCGCCTTTTGCTTCCATTATAGAGCAATATACGAAAAAATCAATAGAGTTCAACTGGATTTTCATGAAATCTGCACTTCCCACAAAGGAAAAGGAAGAAATTTGGCACTTTTCCTCTTGCAAAAGCGTGTCGCTTCGGGTATCATGAAATGAGAACAAAACAACAGGCACACGGAAAGGACTGGAGAGCCATGACAAAGCAGGAGATCGCTCGTTTTGTGGAAAACGGAGGAGGCGTCGTGGGATTGGAGCTCGGCTCCACGCGGATCAAGGCCGTGCTCGTCGGCGCGGACGGCACGCCGCTCGCCTCCGGCAGCTTCGATTGGGAGAACAGCCTCGTGGACGGCGTGTGGACGTATGCCCTCGAGGAGGTCTGGCAGGGGATTCAGGCAAGCTGGAAAGCGCTGCGGGAGGACGTCCTCGCGAAATGCGGCGTCGAACTGCGCAGCGTCCGCGCGATGGGCTTCTCCGCGATGATGCACGGGTATCTCGCGTTCGATGCGGAAAAGCAGCTCCTCGTGCCGTTCCGCACATGGCGCAACACGATGACGGAGCAGGCCGCGGCCCGGCTCACGGACCTCTTCGGCTTTAACGTCCCGCAGCGCTGGAGCGTCGCGCACCTCGAGCAGGCGATCCTCTCCGGCGAGCCGCACATCGCGCGCGTCCGGTACCTCACGACGCTCGCGGGATACGTGCACTGGAAGCTGACGGGCCGCTTCGTGCTCGGCGTCGGGGACGCGTCCGGGATGTTCCCGATCGACAGTCATACAAAGTCATACAACGCGGAAATGGTCGCAAAGTTCGACGCGGCACACGAAAAGGACGGCCTCCCGTGGA
>CANQIG010000167.1 GCA_947623765.1 uncultured Clostridia bacterium
GCAGCGGCAAGATGGCCACCTGCCTCTCCCAGCTCTATCACGAGCACCGCAGGGGCGTGCGCGCGGGCTACGCGAAGTTTGAGACGTTCCCCATCTGGAACCTCCCGCTCAAGCACCCGGTGAACCTCGCCTATGAGGCCGCCACCGCCGACCTCAACGACATCAACATGATCGACCCGTTCCACCTCGAGGCGTACGGCGAGACGACGGTCAACTACAACCGCGACATCGAGATCTTCCCGGTGCTCCGCGCGATCTTCGAGCGCATCTACGGCGAATGCCCGTATAAGAGCCCGACGGACATGGGCGTCAACATGGCGGGCCTCTCCATCACGGACGACGCCGTCTGCCGCGAGGCCGCGACGCAGGAGGTCATCCGGCGGTACTTCTCCGCCGCGAAGGGCGTGCGGCAGGGCACGTCCACGGAGAGCGAGCTGCAGAAGATCGAGCTCCTCATGCAGAGCCTCTCCGCCGAGCCCGAGGACCGCAAAGTCGTCCCGGCGGCGCTCGCCGTCGCGGAGCGCACGGGGAACCCCGCCGTCGCCATCGAACTCCCCGACGGGCGGATCGTCACCGGCAAGACGACGGCGCTGCTCGGCGCGTGCTCCTCGGCGCTCCTCAACGCGCTCAAGACGCTCGCCGGCATCGACGACGCCATCGACCTCATCTCCCCGACCGTCATCGAGCCGATCCAGCTCCTCAAGACCGACTATATGCACAGCCAGAATCCGCGCCTGCACACCGACGAGATGCTCGTCGCGCTCGCGATCAGCGCGGCGACGGACGAGAACGCCATGCGCGCGATGGAGGCGCTCTCCCTGCTGAACGGCGTCGACGGCCACAGCACCGTGATCCTCTCCTCCGTCGACGAGACGGTCCTCAAGCGCCTCGGCATCTTCATGACGAGCGAGCCGCGCCACGAGGAGGGCCGGCTGTACTACCGCTGAGGTTTCACGAAAAATCGGCCGCTTCCAAAAAGTTCGCGCATCGGCTTGACAATTTCCGCGCGGTGTGCTAATCTTACAGTATCATATATTCAACAAGCCGCGCCGCCGGAACGGCACGGGATCAAAGGAGGAAAATCCGTATGAGTTACGAGTCTCTGCTCGCGCTGTTCGCCGCGTATGCCGCTGTGGTCATCGTCGCGGGCATCGTATGGTACGTTCTTCAGGTCATCGCCTACTGGCGCATCTTCACCAAGGCCGGCCAGCCCGGCTGGAAGTCCATCATCCCGATCTACAACGTCTATACGCAGTATAAGATCTCGTGGTCGGGCGGGATGTTCTGGGTCTTCCTGATCCTCTCCGTCGCGGCGAATGTCGTCGCGGGGATGGCGGGAGAGGGCTCCACCCTCGCGATCGTCGGCACGGTGCTCATGATCTGCGCGGTCCTCGTCAGCCTCGTCAGCGTGTACAAGCTCGCGCGCTCCTTCCACCACGGCCTGCCCTTCACGCTCGGGCTCCTCTTCCTGAGCCCGATCTTCATGCTGATCTTGGGCCTTGGCAGCTCGCGGTATTATGGCCCGCACAAATAAGTTTTGAACCGCAAGCCGGGCCCCTCTCCAAGAAGGAGAGGCCCGGCTTTTTGCATCGGTACGAAATAAGAAACGGAGGATCTTTATGGCAGATGTGACAGCGCTTTCCGGGGAAAGCCTCGCGCGGGCGGGAACGGCGCTCGCAGCGTTCTTCGCCTGCCCCGCGCTCGCGCGGTTCCCGGCAGGGACCGCGTTCGTGCTCGAAGGGGCGGGCAAAGTGTTTTATCTCGCGCGCCTCCGCCTCCCCGAGCCGGGGAGCGGCGTCGTCGCGCCCGGGGAACCGGCGTCCTTCGCGCTGCCCCTCCCCATCCTCCTCGCCCCGGCGGAGCCCCTTTCGGAGCCGCGCCGCCGCGCGGAGCACCTTTTGGCCTCGACCGCGCCGCGCGCAACAGCGAACGGGTTCACCGTGCGCAGCGTGCAGGACTCCCTCGCGCTCGCCGCTTTCCGCTTCGACCTCGCCCCGCGCAAGCTCGCCCTGCGCTGCGGCTCTGCGGAATACCGCGCCGCGCTGGACCGCCGCGCGCGCCTGCGCGCCGCCGCCGCGTTCGATGAAAACGCGTACTTCGTCCCCGCCTGCATCCTCCTCGAAGGGTGAGAACCGTGTGAAAAAGCGTCTCCCGTCTGCCTGCCTTCTCTCCCTCGCCCCGGCGGACCCCTTTCGGAGCCGCGCCGCCGCGCGGAGCACCTTTTGACCTCGACCGCGCCGCGCGCAAAGGCAAACGGGTTCACCGTGCGCAGCGTGCAGGACCCCCTCGCGCTCGCCGCTTTTCGCTTCGACCTCGCCCCGCGCAAGTTCGCCCTGCTCCTCTGCCTCGAATGTGTGAAAGCCTGCCCGAAAAAGGCGCTGTGACACCCCAAATTCATCCCGGAGGACAAATATGGACCGAATTAAAAATCTAAATCGCTTTCAAAAAGCCGTGCTGCTCGCGATGGCCGCGATGCTGCTCGGGTTCTCGGTGCTGTACCCCGTGACGCTCGGGCGCGTCGGCTTCGACTATCACGGCGCGATCCTCGTGCCGCGCGCGGAAAACGGGCGCACGGTGTACGCCGGGAAGATCGACGGAGAGCCCGCGCAGTTCACGGTCTCCGCAGAGAAGACCGTCGTGTTCCAGTGGGGTGGCACGACCTACGGCCCCTATACGGCAAAGGAGGACCCCACCGCCGTCCCGCAGGGAGACGACCGCTCCGGCGGAATGACCGGCGTGGAGCTCCGCTGCGGGGAAACGGTCGTCTTTCGCGGCGGCGTTGCCAAAAGCGGACAGTCCTTCCTGCTGTTCAACGAGGACGGAACGTGGGAGGGCTTCCAGCTCTCCTATTCCACAGGGGACGGGACGCTGTGGGACGAAAACGGCAGCCCCATCGACCCGATGGAGCCCAGCCCGCAGACCGTCCTCGCGCTGATGGCCGGGCCCGAGCTGACCCATCGGGGCAACGCTCCCGGGTGGTTCCTCGGCGCGCTGATCTGCGTCTTGAACGCGGTCTCCATCCTCTTCGCGGACGAGCTCTTCCGCTTTGCGCTCGCGCTCCGCGCCCGCAATATAGACCGCGCGGAGCCCTCCGATTTTGAACTCGCCGGGCGGTACGTCAGCTGGGCGGCGCTCGCCATCCTCGCGTTCGTCCTCTTCGTCCTCGGCCTGCGATAGCGCAGCCAAAGCACCTCCGCACGATAATCCCCCGGTTTTGCCGGGGGATTATTTCTACCGCCGCACCGCCGACCGCGCAAACTCCTCCGCCCTCGATCTCGCCGGGCGGTATGTCAGCTGGGCCGCGCTCGCCATCCTCGCGTTCGTCGTCTTCGTCCTCAGCCTGCGATATCACATCCAATACCATTCCCAAACAGAAAGGCGTGACCGTAAAGTCACGCCCTGTCTTTTTATGATAGTCGAAAGCAGCCGCAAGCGCTCTGGCCGCCCCGCAGCCCAGCGCTGTCCCGTCACTTCGCCGCGCCCTTCTTCTCCTTCGTCCCGAACCACATGACCGCGCCGACGGCCACGCCGCCAACGATGTTCCCGAGCGTCACGGGCAGGAGGTTCCCGAGCAGGAAGCTGCCCCAGTTGAGCACGGCGAGATCGACGCCCGCCTCCGCCGCGAGCGCGGCGTACTGCGGCACACCCGCCGCAAAGAGCCCGGCGGCGATGTAGTACATATTCGCGACGCTGTGCTCAAAGCCCGCGAGCACGAAGAAGCAGATCGGCATATACGCGCCGAGCAGCCGCCCGACGTTCTCCTTCGCCGCCGAGGACATCAGCACTGCAAAGCAGACGAGCACGTTGCAGAGGATGCCGAGCACGAACGCGTTCTGGAACGGCAGCGCGCACTTGTTCGCCGCGACGCGGATCGTGTAGACCGCAAGCTGCCCCGAGGAGTAGTTCATCTGCCCGAAGAACGCGCAGCCCGCCGCGACGAGCAGCGAGCCCGCAAAATTCGAGACGTACACGATCGCCCAGTTGCGCAGCAGCCCCGCGAGCGTGCAGCGCTTCGCGAGCAGCGAGATCGAGATCAGGCTGTTCCCCGTGAAGAGCTCCGCGCCCATCACGATCACCATGCAGAGCCCGAACGGGAACAGCACCGCCGCGACGGTCCGCTGCGTCCAGACGTCCGCGATCCCGTAGGCCGCGGTGTTCGTCGCCGCGCACCCAAACGCGATGAACGCCCCCGCGAGGAGCCCCAGCAGAACGAGCTGCCCCGCAGGCTTTTTCGTCTTCGTCTCGCCGACGGCCTCCCAGTTCCGCACGATCTGCCCCGGCGCAAAGAATAAATTCTCCATCGTTTTCCCTCATTCCCTCAAAGTAAAAATAGCAGCGCGGGCAGAACCCGTTTCGGCGCCTAGCGGCGCAGCGACGTTTGCCCCCGTTGACCTCAGTGAACCGGAACAAACATCTCCCCACACAACCCCAGCCTCCGTCGCGGGAACGCATCCCAAAGCCCATTCCGCGCCAAAGCGCGACGCAAAAGTTCTTTTGCCTACTTTTCTTTCAAGAAAAGTAGGCGCGGCGGCAAAGCCGCTTTCGTTCGCT
>CANQIG010000168.1 GCA_947623765.1 uncultured Clostridia bacterium
CTCGAGATCCGCGGCGCGGGGAACATCCTCGGCGGCGAGCAGCACGGCCACATGGAGAGCGTCGGCTACGATATGTACTTAAAGCTCCTGAACGAGGCCGTCGCGCAGCTGCGCGGCGAGGAGCCGGAGGAGCCGGTCGAGGAATGTGTCGTCGATATGCAGGTGACGGCGCACATCCCGGAGGATTACATCGAATCGACGCCGCTGAGGCTCGAGGTCTACCGGCACATCGCGCAGATCAAGACGTACGAGGATTCGAGCGACGTGATCGACGAGCTGATCGACCGCTTCGGCGAGCCGCCGCAGGCCGTCTACGGGCTGATCGACGTGGCGCTGCTGCGGAACCGCGCGACGGCGCTCGGCATCACGGAGGTGAAGCAGCAGGGCGGCGCGCTCCTGCTCTACAAGAAGAACTTCGACATGGAGAGCGTCAAGCGCCTGATCCAGGGGATGCAGAACCGCGTGATGCTCTCGGCCGGGAGCACGCCGTACATCAGCGTCTCCGTCGGGAGCAGGCCGCCGCTCGACGTGCTCGAGGACGCGCTGAAGCTGCTTTCCGGGGAGAATGAAATCCGTACTGGACAAACGGGGGAAAACGCGCTATAATAATCCATATGCGAAATTCGGAGAACGAAAAAAGCAGAAAAGAATCTAAAAAAGAACGGTGATAAAAATGAAAAAAATCGCGAAGGCCGTGCTGGCCGTGCTCCTCGCCGCGGCGATGGTCCTGTCCCTCTCCGCGTGCTACAACGAGAACCTGACGTGGGCCGCCGAGTACAACGGCGAGCGGCTGCCGGTCGGATCGTACATCTACTATCTCTCGAGCGCGTATTCGAGCCTCGCGTCGGACCTTTCCGGGGACGAGCGCGTGCTCTCCGCCGAGAAGGACGGGCAGAAGGCCGAAGACTGGATCCGCGCTGAGGGCAAGAAGGATATGCTGCGGTACTTCTTCGTGAAGAGCGAACTCGCGCGGCTGGGCCTGCCCAATGACATGAGCGACGATCCCTCCTCGACGTCGCTGACGAACACGTACTGGTCGCTGCTTGAAAACTCCATGACGGAGTACGGCGTCTCGAAGGATTCCTTCGACATCGCGTTCTCGCAGTACAGCGCGCTGCGCGTGCGCTTGTTCGAGGCGCTTTACGGCGAGGGCGGCGAGAAGGAGATCCCCGAGGAAGACCTGCGCAGCTACTACACGGAAAATTACTACGGGTACGAGTACTTCTCCGACTCGACGTACGCGTATGACGACGAGAACCAGTACACGGAAAAGCCCGAGGAAGAGGTCACGGAGATGAAGGAAGCCCTCGAGGCGTGCGCCGAGGAGGTCCGCGGCGGCGCGTCCCTCGCGGAGGTCTCCGCAAAGTACGCCGAGGAGCGTGAGCTGGAGGACAGCTACGTGACGGACGTCGGCACAGAGGACGACCTGCGCGGCGCGTATCTGCCGTCGGATCTGATCGTCGCGATCCGGGAGATGGCGGAGGACGAGGTCCGCGTGGTGGAGCTCTCGAGCAACATCGTCGTCGTCCACAAGCTGCCTGCGGCGCAGACCGTGGAGGACTCGCTGGCGGACGACACCGTGCGGACGAACATCCTGTTCGCGCTCGGCGAGGAGGACTTCGACGCGTATCTCGACGCGGGTGCGGAGAACCTCACGGGGGTCACGCTGAACGAGGCGGCGATGCGCCGGTGTGACCTCAACCGTTTCGCGAAGACCACGCCGAACGGCACGATGCCCGACCCGACCGAGGCGCCGGAGTCCGAGGCGGAGTAATCGTATAACAGAAGAACGAAGACCGGTCCGCGGCGCAGTGCCGCAGGCCGGTCTTTTCTATGGGCCCTGCTCGACGGACGTGCCGGGATAGAAAAACGCGAGGATGTCCCGGTAGTCCGCGCCGAGCTCCGCGAGGTAGATCGCGCCGGCCTGGCTCATGCCGACGCCGCAGCTCCAGCCGCGCACGGTGAAGGCGAATTGTTCCCCGTCATATTCTACGGAGAACGCGGCGCTGCGCAGCCCGAGTGCCTCCCGGACCTCGTCCCCGGAAAACGTCTCTCCGCAGAGGGAGACCGTTCGGACGTAGCGGCTCTTCGAGGCGTCGAGTCCCGAGAACCACGCGGCGGGGTCGTCCGAAAAGGAGACGGCGGGAAAGGCGGCGCGGATCCCGTCCGGGGTGAACGACGGTCCGGAGAGGAAGCCGTCCCAGAGCTGGTCGAACGGGCAGGCCACGCCGCAGAGGTACGGGAGCGCTGTGCCGCCGGAGACCTCCTCGAACGCGCGCGTGCATCCGGCGGAGATGGCGCAGTAGCGCGTCTCGGCGGGCGCGCCCTCCCAGAGCACGCGCTGCCCGAGGACCTCGGCGCAGAGCGCGTCGACCGCCGTCTGGATCTCGGGCCAGTCCGCGCCGAAGTACCGCGCGGCGTCGCTGTCCGTCATGTAGACGAGGCGGCGCGCGCTGTCTGCGGTGAAGTCGTACGACCGCCCGGCGCTCTCCTGCTTTCGCCGGGAGAAAAGCGTCGCCGCGGCGACGGCCTGCGCCTTGAGCGCTTCCTTCGGCGCGGCGGGGGACATCTCACAGAGGACCGCGCCGCGCAGGAAGTCGGCCTCGGAGAGCGTGTAGAGGACGTTCGCGCCCGTGTCCCAGACGCGGAAGGACCCCGCCGGGGCTGTGCTTTCGGCGGGGGACGGGAGGCTTTCATCGCTCTGCGCGCTCGCCGCCGGGGGAGACGGCGCGTCCGCCGTTTTCCCTAGGAAAAGCGGCGCGAGCGGCGGGACGAGGCCCATAAAAAGAAAAAGCACCGTGAAGACGCGCAGGAACTGCCGGAGAAAATGCTGCATAGCGACCTCCGATTTTGAACATTCACTTCGTGTTTTTTGCAATAAACCCGGATGTTTTTCGGGAAAAAACGGTAGAAAACGCAGAAAAATGAAAGAGCGGGTATAAAATCCTGCAAAATTCTTGACGGAAACGAGATTTCGCGGTACAATAAAATCCACAGAGAAAAGGGGGAAGGACGATGAAGCGCCTCATCCGGGAGAGCGAGACGAGCACGACGGTCAGCGAACTTTGCGCGGAATATCTTCGGAACAACGTGATCGACAGGGAGGCGTACCGCCTCTACGACGTGAAGCGCGGTCTGCGCAACAGCGACGGCACCGGCGTGATGGCGGGGCTGACGCACGTGTGCAACGTCCACGGATACGTGCTCTCCGACGGCGAAAAAATGCCGGACGAGGGCGTGCTCACCTACCGGGGGATCAACGTCTCGGATATCATCGCGGGGTGCCGCGCCGAGGGGCGCTACGGCTATGAGGAGGTCGTGTGGCTGCTGATCTTCGGGAAGCTGCCGGACCGCCGCCAGTACGGAAGGATCACGGAGCTGCTCTATGACAACCGCGAGCTGCCCGACTTTTTTACGGAAGACGTCATTATGAAGAACCCCTCGCGGGACGTGATGAACAAGCTCGCCCGCGCGGTGCTGACGCTCTACTCCTACGACGAGGAGCCAGACGATCTTTCGCTCGAAAACAATATGCGCGAGAGCATCTCGCTGATCGCGCGGATGCCGGCCATCATGACGTACGCCTATCAGGTGAAGCGCCGGTACTACGACAAGGAGACGATGTTCTTCCATCCGTTCGATCCGAACCACGCGACCGCCGAGGCGATCCTGAACGCCTTGCGCGAGGACCGGAACTTCACGAAGGAGGAGGCGCAGCTGCTCGATCTGTGCCTTGTCCTGCACGCGGAGCACGGCGGCGGCAACAACTCGACGTTCACGACGCGCGTGCTCTCCTCCGCCGAGACGGACATCTATTCGACGATCGCGGCGGCCATCGGGTCTCTAAAGGGCTTCCGGCACGGCGGCGCGAACCACCGCGTGCGGCTGATGATGCAGGACTTGATGCAGAACGTCGCGCACTGGGACAGCGACGACGAGGTGGAGGATTACCTCGAGCGCATCCTCAAAAAGGAAGTCGGCGACAGGAGCGGGTTGATCTACGGGCAGGGCCACGCGATCTACACGCTCTCGGACCCGCGCGCGGTCGAGCTCAAAAAGCAGGCGCGCGTGCTCGCCGAAAAGAAGGGCTTCGGCGACGTGTTCGCGCTCTACGAGCGGGTGGAAAAGCTCTCGCCCGCCGCGTTCCGCCGCGTGACGGGGAACACCAAAGTGATATGCGCGAACGTCGATTTTTATTCCGGGCTTGTCTACGAGATGCTCGGCATCCCGGAGGACCTCTACACGCCGATGTTCGCCGTCGCGCGCATCGCGGGCTGGTGCGCGCACCGCATCGAGGAGCTGACCACCGGGCGGCGGATCATCCGGCCTGCCTACCGCGCGCTGCCGACGGGGCAGAAGTACGTCCCGCTGGACGAGCGGTGAAAAACGCAGAAAACAAGGAACAAAAATGAAGGATATGAAAAGGTAGAGACGCGGAAAGCCTCCCCGAAATGAACTGCCCCAGATTATACAGACAGCACAAAAAAGCCTCTAAGCAGGAAATATGAAGATTTAAGCGGAGTGGCGC
>CANQIG010000169.1 GCA_947623765.1 uncultured Clostridia bacterium
GATGCTTGCGCAAATGGGGTTCGACTTCACCGAGGACCCCGAGACAGCGGATCTGGTCCTCTTCAATACCTGCGCGGTCCGGGAACACGCGGAGGATCGGGTCTGGGGAAACCTCGGCGCACTGAAAAACGTCAGGCGGCGGCATCCCTCCGTGCTCATCGGCGTGTGCGGCTGCATGATGGAACAGGCGCACACTGCAGAACGCGTAAAGACGACGTTTCCCTACGTGAATCTCGTTTTCGGCCCGCACGTGCTCCACAGACTTCCCGAAATGCTCTACACCGCCGTCACCGATTCGACGCGCGTTTTCCTGCGCGGCGGTGAAGGATCCGAGGTCATCGAGGGCCTTCCGGTCCGTCGGGACGGCACGTCCCGGGCGTGGGTCACGGTCATGTACGGCTGCGATAATTTCTGCTCCTACTGCGTCGTTCCGTATGTGCGCGGCAGAGAGAAAAGCCGACATCCCGACGCTGTCGTCGCGGAATGCCGGGAACTGATCGAACAGGGATATAAGGAGATCACCCTGCTTGGACAGAGCGTCAACTCCTACGGCAAAGGGCTCTCGGACGGGATCACCTTTTCGGAGCTCCTTAGGCGGATCGACGCGATCGAGGGAGATTACCGCCTTCGCTTCATGACCTCCCATCCGAAGGATGCGACGGAAGAACTGTTCGACACGATCGCGGAGAGCAGACACATCTGCCGACACATCCATTTGCCGTGCCAGTCGGGGAACAACCGGATTCTTCGGAAAATGAACCGGCGGTATGACCGGGAAAAATACCTTTCGCTCGTCTCCTATGCCCGCGCCAAAATGCCGGATATCTCCTTCACGACCGACATCATCGTCGGCTTCCCGGGGGAGACATACGAGGAATTTCTCGATACGCTCTCTCTTGTAAGGGAAGTTGGCTTTACATCTCTCTTTTCGTTTATTTTTTCTCCGAGGCGCGGGACCAAGGCGGAAAAACTGCCGGACCCCGTTTCCCATGAGGAGAAGACCCGGTGGTTCGCCGAACTGCTCAAAGCACAGGAAGAGATCGCAGCGAGGGACTGCGCCGCCCTCTGCGGCGAGACGGTGCGCGTGCTCGTCGAGGAACGGAATGAAAAAACGGGACTGCTTTCCGGGCGCTTGGAGAGCACGAGATCGGTGGAATTCGCGGGAGACGACGCTTTGATCGGAGACTTCTGCGATGTGCGGATCACGGAATCGCGCGCATGGCAGCTTCGCGGCGTCCGTGCTGCGGACAACTGAAATCTTTCCGCGCGGGAAAACGCGGTGACAGAAAGGCAAGGGAAACTATGGATATCCTCGAAATGACCAGAGAGCTCGGCAAACTGATCCAGGCGGACGAGCGGTTTCTGAAAATGCAGATCGCGCGCCAGCAGAGCGACGAAGATCTCGACCTGCAGGAGATGATCGGAGATTTCAATCTGAAGCGCATGGCCATCAACAATGAGGCCATGAAGGACGACCGCAGCGAAGAAAAGATCAAAAAGTACAACGAAGAGCTGCGTGCGGTCTACGCGAAGATCATGCAGAACGCGCATATGCAGGCTTATGACGCCGCAAAGCAGGATCTGGACGCGCTGATGCAGCACGTCACCGGGCTGCTCACGATGATCGCGGAGGGAGCAGATCCCGAAACCGCAGAATTTGACGCTTCCTGCGGGGGCGACTGCGCCTCCTGTGCCGGCTGCCATTAAACGCCGAGGTCGTTTATGCCCGATTATTCTCCGATGATGAAGCAGTACTTCGAGGTCAAGGAGCAGTATCCGAACACGATCCTGTTCTTCCGCCTCGGAGACTTCTATGAGATGTTCTATAACGACGCGAAAACCGTGTCCAGAGAGCTGGAGCTGACCCTGACCGGCCGGGACTGCGGGCAGGAGGAGCGCGCACCGATGTGCGGCGTGCCCTTCCACAGCGCCGAAAGCTATATCGCGCGGCTCGTGCAAAAGGGGTACAAGGTCGCCATCTGCGAGCAGATGGAGGACCCTGCGCTTGCAAAAGGCATCGTTAAGCGCGACGTGATCCGTGTCATCACGCCCGGCACTGTGATGGAAAGCAGTATGCTGGACGAAGCGAAGAACAACTATATCGCTTCGCTGTTTTGGAGCGGCGGGCAGGCGGGACTTTGCTTTGCGGACATTTCGACGGGCGAGCTGCAGGCGACTGCGCTCTCCGCCGCAGATCAGACGGGCTTGATCCGCGAGATCGAGAACGAGTTCGCGCGCTTCACGCCGAGCGAGATCCTGATCAGCCCCGACTGCGCCGATCTCATCGAGCTTGCGTCCTTTATTTCCGAGCGGCTCTCCGCTTCCGTGGAGCTGATGGATTTTGCGCTCTACGACGTTCAGGACGCGGAAAAACGCGTCACCGGGCAGTTCTCCGCAGAGGTTCTGGACCGCTCCGGGCTCCTCTCCCGGACGGAGATCCTGCTTTCCGTTTCCACGCTGCTCGACTATCTCTCCAGAACGCAGATCAACGGGCTCGAACGCATGGACCAGATCGAGATCTACACGGAGTCGAAGACCATGCGGCTCGACCTCAACACGCGTCGTAATCTGGAACTCCTCGAGACGATGCGGAACAAGGAACGGCGCGGTTCACTCCTTTGGGTGCTGGACAAGACCAAGACCGCGATGGGGAAGCGCCTGATCCGGGCATGGCTGGAACAGCCACTTTTGAGTCCCGCGAAGATCACCCAGCGGCAGAACGCGGTCGCGGAACTTTTCGAGGACCGCGCGCTGCTCGACCGTGTGACGGAGACGCTCACAGGCATCTTCGATATGGAGCGCATCATGACGCGCGTCGTATACGGCTCGGCAAACGGGAGGGACCTGCGTTCCCTCTGGTCCGCGCTGACGCATCTTCCGGCGCTCAAATCCATCTCTGCCGGTTTTTCTTCCACGCTGCTCAAAGATATCGACCGCCGGATCGACGTGCTCTCTGACATTTGTGCCCTGATCGACAGCGCCATCGTGGAGGACCCGCCGCATACGATCCGCGAGGGCGGCATCATCCGGGCGGGATTCAGTCCGGAGCTCGACGAAGTCAAGGATGATATGACGAACGGGCGTCAGCGGATCGCGGCCATCGAGGCGCACGAACGCGAGGCGACCGGGATCCCGAAGCTCAAGGTCGGTTTTAACCGGGTGTTTGGGTACTATTTGGAGGTCTCGAACAGCTTCAAGGATAAAGTTCCGGCGCATTATATACGGAAGCAAACACTCACGAACGGCGAGCGCTTCATCACCGAAGAACTCAAAACGCTGGAAAACCGTATTCTCGGGGCGAGCGAAAAATCCGTCGCCATGGAGGCTAAGCTCTTCGAGGAGGTCCGGCTGAAAGTCGCGGATGCGCTTCAGCGGATCCAGGAGACGGCCCACGCCGTGGCGGAGCTGGATGTGCTGGCGTCCTTTGCGGCGGTCTCCATCCAGCGGGACTATACGCGCCCGAACATCACGATGAGCGGCAGGATCTTTCTCAAGGACAGCCGTCACCCCGTGGTGGAGGCGCTTTTGAAAAGCGGCGTGCCCTTCGTCCCGAACGATCTCGATATGGACACGAATCTCAGCCGTGTCGCGGTCATCACGGGGCCGAACATGGCGGGAAAATCCACCTATATGCGGCAGGTCGCGGTGATCGTCATCATGGCGCAGATCGGATGCTTTGTCCCTGCGTCCTCTGCGGAGATCGGCATCGTCGACGGTATCTATACGCGCGTCGGCGCGTCGGACGACCTTTCGGCGGGACAGTCCACCTTCATGGTCGAAATGGCGGAGGTCGCGGACATCCTGAAAAACGCGACGAAGGACAGCCTTTTGATCTTTGACGAGATCGGCCGCGGCACCTCTACGTTTGACGGCATGAGCATCGCGCGGGCGGTCATCGAATACGTACACGACAAAAAACTGTGCGGGGCAAAAACGCTCTTTGCCACGCATTACCATGAACTGACAGAGCTCGAGGAGCTGCTGCCGGGCGTAAAGAATTACAGCATCGCTGTGAAAAAGCGCGGCGATGAGATCACCTTCCTCCGCCGCATCGTGCGCGGCGGGGTGGACGACAGCTTCGGGATCGAGGTCGCAAAGCTCGCCGGCGTTCCGGAAAAGGTCGTGCGCCGCGCCAAACAGGTCCTCGCGGATCTGGAGAGCGGGAGCGCGGCGACAGTGTCCAGAAGTCCTGCGGCGCGTTCGGAGGAGCCGATCCAGCTCACAATGCTCGGGGCGGAGGGCGAGGTGCTCCAGCGCCTGAAAGGGCTGGACGTCAACACGCTGACGCCTATGGAATCCATGAACATACTTTTTGAGCTCTGCACGAGGCTCCGGAATTAGTTCAGGAATTGATTGGAAGAAGGGAGGACGGGATATGCCGAAAATTCAAGTGTTGGACCCCCACACAGCCGAACTGATCGCAGCGGGCGAAGTGGTGGAACGTCCGTCCTCCGTCGTCAAGGAGCTTGTGGAGAACTCCATTGATGCGGGCGCGTCCATCGTCACCGTGGAGA
>CANQIG010000170.1 GCA_947623765.1 uncultured Clostridia bacterium
TCCCTCGGGAAAGAGCTCGCCGCCGACCTCGGCGAGGAGGCTCTCGAGGATCAGCGCGACGGAAAGCCGACTGCCCCGCTGCAGGATCTGGTCGAAATGGGTCTTGCAGAAGCCCAGACGGTTCGTCTCGACGCGGACGTCCGGCTCCATCATCGCGGCACCGGTGATGTAGGTCGCCATCCGGTCCTCAAGCATATCGCGCATCCGGCAGAACGGGCAGCCGTCCTTCGGCTCAAAGATCTCACTGATCGGGATCGAACAAATATCTTCGCGCATGGCAGGGTCCCCCTTTGAAAAATGAATTTTTATCCGAAACGGGAAATGCGTCGAAAACGGCGGAAAACGGGCGTTTCGGGCGTTTTCCGCCCGCCCGCTTCGCGGAAACGGATTTCGGTTTCCCTTTCATTTTACACGATTGCGGCCGAAAATACAACCGTTTTTCGCCATTTTTCCGCAAATGAGGAAAAATCCCGGCGGTATACGGTTTTCCGGCCCGTCCACCGGAGTGAATGCGGTTCGGGCCGCGCTGCGGCGCACTGCATCTTGCGGCGAGAGAGCACGGCCTGCACCAGCGGTCGTGTCGATTCTCAGCGAAAAAACGGGAAAGCAGAAAAAAGAAGGCGAACCCCGGAAATTATGGCGCAACCGGCAGCATTTTTACGGACGGGATTTCCACAACGGCGGGAACGCCAAAAAATGGCCGGACAAGCGGGTTTTGAACATTTTCCACCGACTTTTCCACACCCCTTGGAAAACGCGGAGATCCGTTTTATGTCAAGCGCTGTATGAAGGGGACGGCGCGGTTTCCAAATTCGGGCGAAAGCGGGAAAAAACGCGGGCGGCGGGGGGAAAACCGTCATAAATATGCAGAAAACGCGGGAACGGCCTGCATTTTCCCCGAAAAAAGCCGCGCGGTGTCGGAAAAGAACGCACGCAAACGGTTGCAAAAGGGGAACAAAGTATGGTATAATTGGACTAAGTATAGACCTGTGCCTGCGGGCGGCGCCAAACGCCCGGCCTGCGGGGCGGACGGTTCGTTTTCGGACAGAGAGGCCGGTTCTTCATGGAGCAGAAAACAGACATCATCGCCGGGCGCAACGCGGTCTCGGAGGCGCTGCGGGCCGGGAGGCCGATCGACCGCCTCTGCGTGAAGCGCGGGGAGCGGACGGGGAACCTCGGCGCGCTCTGCCGCAGGGCGGAGAGCGCGGGGATCCCGGTGAAGGAGACCGACCCGAGAAAGCTCGACGAGATGGCGGGCGGCCTGCCGCATCAGGGCGTTGTGGCCGTTGCGGCGGCGCACCGCTTCGCGGAGCCGGAGGAGATCTTCCGCCTCGCCAAATCCCGCGGGGAAGCGCCCTTCGTGATCGTCTGCGACGGTCTCGAGGACCCGCACAACCTCGGCGCGGTGATCCGCACGGCGGAATGTGTCGGGGCGCACGGCGTCGTCGTGCCGAAGCGCGGCGCGTCCGGGCTGACGGCGACGGTGGCGAAGGCCTCGGCCGGGGCGGTGGAATACGTCCCGGTGGCGCGGGTGGCGAACCTCGCCGCGTTCCTCGAGGAGCTCAAGGCGCGAAACGTCTGGGTCTATGCGGCGGACATGGACGGCGAGCCGTACCATACGGTGGATTTTTCTGGCGGCGCGGCGCTCATCGTGGGCGCGGAGGGCGCGGGGGTCTCCCGGCTTCTCAAGGAGCGCGCCGACAAGCTCGTTTCCCTGCCGATGCAGGGCAGGATCCAGTCCCTGAACGCCTCGGTGGCCTGCGGGGTCCTCTGCTATGAGATCGCGCGGCAGCGGGGTTTTGGCGCCGGGAACGGACGGCGCGGAGAGAATATCACCGAATGAGAAAGGTGGTCAAAGAAGATGAGCAGCGATAACCGTTATTCCCTGGAGGAGATCCTCGAAGAACAGCGCCGCGCCCGGGGAGAGGGCGAAGATGGCGCGGACCGACCGGCGGAAGGAGCGCCGGACGGCGGCGCGCCTTCGGAGGACGCCGGGGAAGCCTATCCCGAGGACGATTACCCGGAGGATGCTGGGGAGGCATACCCCGAGGACGATTACCCGGAAGACGCGGGAGAAGCATATCCCGAGGGCGACTATCCGGAAGACGCCAGAGAAGCGTACCCTGAGGACGACTATCCGGAAGACGCCGGAGAAGCGTACCCCGAGGACGACTACCCGGAAGACGCGGGAGAAGCATATCCCGAAGACGACTATCCGGAGGAAGAGCTGTCTTCCCGGGAGGAGAAGCGCCGCCGCAAGGAGGCCAAAAAGGCGGACAAGCTGCGCCGCAAGGGCCAGAAAAAGGGATTTTTCGCGCGCCGCCGCGAAAAGAAAGAAGCCGAGGAATTCGACGCCGTCGGCGATATGTACTACGGCATCCAGCTGCGGCCGATCGATGAATACACCCGGAGCTTTTCGGCGGACGGGGAGACCCCGGAGCAGGAGGGCTTCCGCAGGCTCTTCGACGAGAACACGAAGGAGCTGGACGAGGAGGTCGCGGCGAACTTCGAGCGCCTGCAGCGGGAGCGCCGCCGCCGCGTGGCCGAGGCCGTCGAAAACGCGGGCGTGGACGTGGACAAGATCGACGAGGAGTTCGGCATCGTCGCGCCGATCCCGGTCTCCGCGTACGCGGGGGATCCCTACGCGCGGCAGCACGGCATCGACGACGAGGGGGACTTGCCGGAGTTCCAGCGCGCCATGCTGCAGGACGCGGAGACGCGCACCATGGAGTTCAAGCTCGACATGGCGAGCGACTCGATGGACGTGCAGCAGACGAAGGTCATGCCCGAGGTCAGCGAGGAGAGCGTGCGCCGCATCCTCGAATCGGTCGACCCGGCGCTGGAGAACGCGGAAAAAGAACCGCCGAAGCCCGTGACGCTCGCGGAGGACCTGCCCGAGAAAACGGAAGGCGGCGAAGCCCCGGCGGCAGAAGCGCCGGAGGAGACGGAGCCCGCGGAGACGAACGCCGAAACGGACGGCGCGAAAACGGACGAAAACGGGGAGACGGAAGAAAAAGCGGCGGACGGCTCCGTGACGGAGCTCTTCCCGGGCGCGGAGCGCGCCGAGAACGCGGAAAACGCGGGCGGGACCGAGCCTGCAGAGCCGGTGAAATACTCCGTGCCGGTCACGGATGTGGCGACCTACCGCCCGCGCGACCTGACGATGCACGTCATCAACGCGGACGTGCTCCAGAGCGCGGTGCTCACGGAGGCGGAGAGCTATAAGGGCAAAGCGGCGGCGGAGCCCGCGAAGCCGCGTGACACGCGCAAGGACGACGCGTTTTACGGGGAAGACGAGCCCGCAGAGGAGACCGAGACGCTCGACGACTACACGAGTCCGGCGGACGCGAAGAGCGTTTCGCACGACCTGCGGTCCCACCTCAACGCCGTGACGCTGCGCGTCCTGGTCACGGGATTCGGCACGCTGGTGCTCTTCCTCGTGACGCTGTTCATGGAGAGCCGCTTCGGCCCGGAGGCGCAGGCGGGAGACGCCGTGGGGTACATCATCGCGTCGCTCGCGCTGCTTGCGATCCTCGCGGGGTTCTGCCAGCACACGCTGGTCGGCGGGCTCAAATCGCTCCTCGCGTTCCGCCCGAATTCCGACAGCGCCGCTGCGGTGAGCGTGGCCGCCGTGCTGCTCCATACGGTCTGCGCGTTCTTCTTCGAGGAGCAGGTCGCGCTCGGCAGTCTGCATCTGCTCGCGCCGGTCGCCGGGGTCACGCTCTTCCTCAACGCGCTGGGCAAGCTGACGCTGCTCCGCCGCATCCACGCGAACTTCCGGTTCATCGCCTCGCGCGATCCGAAGTACGCAGTGCGGACGTTTGACGACCACAACACATCGCTGCGCCTTGCGGGCGACGCGCCCGCGATGACGCCGGTGATCGCATACCAGCAGAAAGCGGACTTCCTCAAGCGGTTCCTGCGGATCTCCTACGCGCCGGACGACGCGGAGGCCGCGTCGCAGGCGATCGCGCCGATCGGGACGCTCCTCTCGCTCGCGCTGTGCGTCGGCGCGCTCCTCGTCACGGGGGATTTCGGCGCGGGCATGACGGCCATGGCCGCCGCGAGCTGCGTCTGCGTCTGTGTGATGAACCTGCTCGCGATCAATCTGCCTGTCAGCCGCCAGAGCCGCAGCCTGCGCCGCGCCGGGGCGATGGTCTCCGGCTATGAAGCGATGCGCCGCGTCAGCGAGACGAACATGGTCTTCGTCGATTCGGAGCAGCTCTTCCCGCGCGGCAGCATCGTGCTCAACGGCATCAAGGCGTTCCGGACGGAGGGCCTCGAGGAGGCCGTCCTCCACGCGAGCGTGCTGGTCCACGAGCTCGGCGGGCCGATCGGCGGCGTGTTCGATCAGGTCCTGCAGGAGTTCGAGAGCGAAGACCTGCCGAAGGTGGGGAACGCCACCTATGAGACGGGCAGCGGCGTGGTCGGCCGCGTGGGGACGCACACGGTGCTCATCGGGAACCGCAGGCTCCTCACCGCGCACAACGTGGAGCCGCCTGAAGCGT
>CANQIG010000171.1 GCA_947623765.1 uncultured Clostridia bacterium
CGAGGATGTTCCCCGCGCCGCGGATCTCGAGGTCGCGCATCGCGATCTTGAAGCCGGAGCCGAACTCCGTGAACTCACGGATCGCGGAGAGCCGCTTCTGCGAGATCTCGCTGAGGACCTTGCCGCGCGTAAACGTGAAGTACGCGTACGCCCGGCGGGAGCTCCTGCCCACGCGCCCGCGCAGCTGGTGCAGCTGGGAGAGCCCCATCCGGTCGGCGTTGTCGATGATGAGCGTGTTCGCGTTCGGCACGTCCACGCCGGTCTCGATGATCGTCGTGCAGACGAGGATGTCGATCTCCTGGTCGATGAGCCGCCGCCAGACCTCGGAGAGCTCCTGCCGTGTCCGACGCCGATGCGCGCCTCGGGCACGCGCGCGTGGATGCCCGCCGCGACGCGCTCGATGCTCTCGACGTCGTTGTGCAGGTAATAGACCTGCCCGCCGCGCCGGAGCTCCCTGCGGATCGCGTCCGTGATCACGCCGGAGTCGTACTCCAGCACATACGTCTGGACGGGATACCGGTCGTGCGGCGCTTCTTCAATGACGGACATATCCCGGATGCCTGAGAGCGCCATGTTGAGCGTGCGCGGGATCGGCGTCGCGGAGAGCGTCAGCACGTCCGCGGACTTGCAGAGCGTCTTAAGCCGCTCCTTCTGCTGCACGCCGAACCGCTGCTCCTCGTCGATGATGACGAGCCCGAGGTCCTTGAACGCGATGTCCTTCGAGATCAGCCGGTGCGTCCCGACGACAAGGTCGATGCTGCCGCGTTTGAGCTTCCGCAGGATCTCCTCCTGCTGCTTCGGCGTGCGGAACCGCGAGAGCAGTTCGATGTCGACCGGGAAGCCCTCCATGCGCTTTGTGATCGTCTGGTAGTGCTGCCACGCGAGGATCGTCGTCGGGACGAGCACGGCGCACTGCTTCCCCGCCGTGACGCACTTGAACGCCGCCCGGAGCGCGACCTCGGTCTTCCCGAAGCCGACGTCGCCGCAGAGCAGCCGGTCCATCGGCACGTCGCGCTCCATGTCGTTCTTGATCTCGTTGATGCAGCGGAGCTGGTCCTCGGTCTCGTTGTATTCAAAATGGGATTCAAAATCGTGCTGCCAGTCGGAGTCCTCCGGGAAGGCGTAGCCCTTCTGCTTCATGCGCTCCGCGTAGAGGACGATCAGCTCCTTCGCGATGTCCTTCACCGCCGAGCGAACGCGGCTCTTCGCCTTCTGCCACTCCTGCCCGCCGAGGCGGTGGAGCTTCACGCTCGCGTCCTCCCGCGGCCCGATGTATTTCGCGACGAGGTCGAGCTGCGTCACCGGCACGTAGAGCGTGTCGTTCTTCGCGTACCGCAGCTTGATGTAATCCTTCACCACGCCGTGGATGTCCATCTTGTGGATGCCCTCGAACACGCCGATGCCGTGCGTCGAGTGGACGACATAGTCCCCAGGCGTGAGCTCCGCGAGCGAGTAGATCTCCCGGCTGTTCTTGTCCTTTTTGGTGCGCGCACGGCGGCGCTCGGTGTTGATCCTGCCGTGCGTGATCAGCGTGAACCGCGCGCCGGGGATCTCGAGCCCGGCGGAGAGCGTCCCCTCGAGGACGGCGACCGTCCCCGGGCGCACGGAGCCGACGTTCTCGAAGAACGCGGCGGGCAGCCCGGCGTTTTTCAGGTCCGCCGCGACGCTCTCGGCGGCGCGCCGCGTCCCCGCGAGGACGACGCAGGCGTTCCGGTTCCGAATCGCGTTCGTGAGGTCGTCCGTGAGGAGCTCCAGCCCGCCGCCCCAGACGGAGAGCTGCCGCACGGTGAGGTTCGTGAGCGATTTGACCGGCGTGCCGTAGCTGCCGCGCGCAAACGTGTCGAGGTAGACTCTCCGCGTGTCGAGCGCGCGCTTTTCGGCGAGCTCCAGCGTCTCGGTGTAGAGATCGAGCCCCCTGCAGAGCACGCCCTCCGAGAGCATCCCGCGCACGTCCTCGCCCCACTGCCAGATCGTCGTGCGCATCCGCTCGCGCAGCTTCGCGCCCTCGGAGAAAAAGAGCAGCGTGTTCTCCCCGAAATAGCTGAACAGCGTCGCCGGTTCGGGGTAGATCAGCGGATAGAATTTGTCGATGGAACCGATAAACAGCCCGTTTTTGAGGCGGTCGGCCTCCTCCAGGAGCACGGCCTTCGCCTTCGGCGCGGCCTTGCCGCGCAGCGTCCCGGCGTGCTTTTCGATCTGCTTCGCGAGGATCGCGGGGTCCTCCGGGACGACCTCGACCGCCGGCGCGACGGTCACGCTCTCCAGCGGCTCCGTGCGCCGCTGCGTCTCCGTGTCGAACCGCGAGATCGAATCGATCTCGTCCCCCCAGAACTCGATGCGCACGGGCGTGCCGCCCGGCGAATAGAAATCGACGATGCCGCCGCGCCGCGCGAACTGTCCCGTGCCGTCGATCTGGTCCGCCCGCGCGTAGCCGCAGCGCGTGAGGAGCCGCGTCAGCGATTCGACGGTGACGGTCTGCCCGACGGAAAACTCCGCCGTGCGGGCTTTCAGTACATCCGGCGGGATCGCATACTGCAGCGCCGCGTCGATCGTCGCGATGAGGCAGCGCGCCGCGCCCGTCTGGAACAGGCTCAGCGCTTCGATCCGCTGCCGCTCGTATTCGTGGGAATTGCCCTCCGTGTTCCGGAGCGAAAAATCGCGCACCGGGTAGATCGCCGTAGGCGTGCCCATCGCGGCAAGGTCCTCGGCGACGCGCTGGCCCTCGGCCTCGTCCCCCGCGAGGAACAGCCCGCCCTGCCCGGTCTTCTCGAGCAGCGCGTGCACGACCGCCGCTTTATGTACCGAGGAAAGCCCCGTCACGCCCGCCGGGGTCTGCCCCGCGAGGACGGCGTTCTCCACGGCCCGGTATTCGGGAAGCCGGGAAAGGGCTTCCGTCAGAAATCGCATACTCAAGCCTCTGGCTCCTTTTTCACCGTGTTGAACCGGTTCATGGCCCGGTCCGCTTTGCCGGAGAGCATCAGCTCCAAAGCGGTCCGCACGTCCTTCGAGAGCGCGGCGAGCGCGTCCATCTCCTCCGGCGTAAAGCCGGAGAGCACCCAGTCCTTGAGGTCCCAGTCCGCGGGCTTCGCCCCGATCCCCACCCGGACGCGCGGGAATTTGTCGCTGCCGGAGAGATAGATGATGTTCTTCATGCCGTTGTGGCCGCCGTCGCTCCCCTGCAGCCGGATGCGCATCCGCCCGACGG
This sequence comes from uncultured Clostridia bacterium, assembly GCA_947623765.1. Lineage (GTDB taxonomy): Bacteria > Bacillota > Clostridia > Oscillospirales > Acutalibacteraceae > Hominenteromicrobium. The sequence continues at coordinate 3,206 of CANQIG010000171.1, forward strand.
GCAGCGTGATGTCGTCGAAGAGGATGACCGTGTGCTCCGGCGGCACATGGAAGAACCGCATGGCCTCCGTCACAGATTCTCCGCTCAGGTTCATGAAGGTCTCGGGTTTGAGCAGGATAACGCTCTGCCCCTCGACGTTCCCCTTGCCGTACAGTCCCTTGAATTTCAGGCGCTTCACGTCGATCCTCCACGCCTCGGCGCAGGCGTCCAGCATTATCCAGCCGGTGTTGTGCCGCGTCCGCTCATATTTTACGCCCGGGTTCCCAAGCCCCGCGACGATCCAGTCCGCCCCGCCGGGGGCGTCGCTCTTTTTCTGGAAAAACATTTGTCCTCCTTGCCCCGTCCCCCGAAGCCCCGGGAAACGGCAGGCGCGCGAAAACGCGGCAGCGGGAGCCTTCTCCCCCTGCCTTTCCTTCGGCGCATCTTCTTTTCCAAATCTTATTATGCCAGCAACGGCGGTTTTTTGCAAGCATTTTTTGCGGAAAACCGGCTGTCGCGCCCGCGCGGAACGCGAAAAAACGCGTCGGGAACCGCCGCACGGCGCCCCGAAACGGAAAATTTTCGCAAAAGCGGCGAAATCTTCAAAAAAGGTATGGAAATTCCTGCGGGAATTTGCTATAATATAGCGTGACGAAACGCTGCGGCCTTTTTGCGCGCGTTTTCGCCCCGCATTCGGAAAATCATCGGCGGTCCGCCGGTGTAAAAAACAGGAGGTAGTTAACCAAATGGGCAAGAAGTACGTTTATTTGTTCACGGAGGGCAACGCGGATATGCGTGAGCTCCTCGGCGGCAAGGGCGCGAATCTGGCCGAGATGACCAACCTCGGTCTGCCGGTGCCGCAGGGCTTCACCATCTCCACCGAAGCCTGCACCCAGTACTATGAGGACGGCCGCAAGATCAACCCCGAGATCGAAGCCGAAATCATGGAGTACATCGAGAAGATGGAGGGCATCACCGGCAAGAAGTTCGGCGATCTCGAAAACCCGCTTCTCGTCTCCGTCCGCTCCGGCGCCCGCGCGTCCATGCCCGGCATGATGGACACGATCCTCAACCTCGGTCTGAATGAAGAGGTCGTCGAGGTCATGGCGAAGAAGTCCGGCAACCCCCGCTGGGCGTGGGACTGCTATCGCCGCTTCATCCAGATGTATTCCGACGTCGTCATGGAAGTCGGCAAGAAGTATTTCGAGCAGCTCATCGACAAGATGAAGGCCGAAAAGGGCGTCACGCAGGACGTGGAGCTCACCGCCGACGACCTCAAGGAGCTCGCGAACCAGTTCAAGGCCGAGTACAAGGAGA
>CANQIG010000172.1 GCA_947623765.1 uncultured Clostridia bacterium
GCGGGAGAACACCCAGTCGCGCAGCTTGTAGTTGACCTTCCGGTGGCCGATGCCGGTCTTTTCGAGGTGCTCCTTGATCTTTTCCTTCGCCTCTTCGACGGTGAGGCCGTCGAGGATCCCGGAATTCACCATGACGCCGGTGTCGCAGTCGGTGAACGCCTCCTTTTCGACGTCGCCGCCCTTGACGACCTCGACGATCGGCAGGCCGAACTTCTTCGCGAATTCCCAGTCGCGCGTGTCGTGCGCCGGGACCGCCATGATCGCGCCGGTGCCGTAGGAGACGAGGACGTAGTCGGAGATGAAGATCGGGATCTCGTCGCCGGTCAGCGGATTTATCGCCATGACGCCCTCGAGCTTCACGCCGGTCTTGTCCTTCGCGACCTCGGTGCGCTCGAAGTCGGACTTCTTCGCGGCCTCAGCCTGGTACGCGCGGACCGCGTCCATGTTCGTGAGCGTCCCCGCCCACTTCTCGATGAACGGATGCTCCGGGGACATGACCATATACGTCGCGCCGTAGAGCGTATCCGGGCGCGTCGTGTAGACCGTCAAAACGTCTCCGGCGGTCGTCTTGAAATCGACCTCCGCGCCCTCCGAGCGGCCGATCCAGTTTTTCTGCTGGGCCTTGACGCGCTCCGGGTAGTCGACGAGATCGAGGTCGTCGATCAGGCGCTGGGCGTATTCGGTGATCTTCAGCATCCACTGGGATTTGACCCGGTGGACGACCTCGCTGCCGCAGCGCTCGCACACGCCGTTCACGACCTCCTCGTTCGCGAGGACGCATTTGCAGGAGGTGCACCAGTTGACGGCCATCTCCTTTTTGTAGGCGAGGCCGTGCTTAAAGAGCTGGAGGAAGATCCACTGCGTCCACTTGTAATATTCCGGGTCGGTGGTGCTGATCTCGCGGCTCCAGTCGAAGGAGATGCCGAGCATCTGGATCTGCTTCTTGAAGCGCTCGATGTTCTGCGCCGTGACCGCCGCCGGGTGGACGTGGTTCTTGATCGCGTAATTTTCGGTCGGCAGGCCGAACGCGTCCCAGCCGATCGGATACAGGACGTTATACCCCTGCATCCTGCGCTTTCTCGCGACGACGTCCAGCGCGGTGTACGGGCGCGGATGGCCGACGTGGAGCCCCTGCCCGGACGGGTACGGGAACTCGATCAGCGCGTAATATTTCGGGCGGCTGTCGTTGTTCTTCGCGTGAAAGACGCCGCTCTCCTCCCAGCGCTTCTGCCACTTCGGCTCGATGGCGCTGGGCTCATACTTTGAAACGTTCATGTCACAACAGACCTTTCTAAGGGGTTATTCGGCAGCGGGAAACTGCAGCTCGACGGGCTCTCCGTCCGCCCAGAGTCGGTCGAGGTCGAAAAATTCCCGCGCCTCGGGGGTGAAAATGTGTACGACCACGTCCTCATAGTCGAGGAGGACCCACGAGTTGGAGCGGTATCCCTCCACGCGAAGGGGCGAAACGCCCTTCTCGAGCAGCTTTTCTTCCGTCTCGTCCGCCAGCGCCCGCACATGGGTGTTGCTGGTGCCGGAAGCGATGACGAAATAATCTGCCAGAGAGGAGATGTCGGTGATGCGGATGACGCGGAGCTGTTCCGCTTTCTTTGCGTCCAGCACAGCGGCGACAGCCGTAGCAAGTCCCAATGGCTCCATAGCTTCGTTTCCTTTCTTTTCCCAGATTTATTTTGTGCGCCGCGCGCTATTTTTTGCGCGCGAGCGCCCGAACGGCATCGTTATAGGTGTCCAGCGTCTCCGGGACGACGGCCTCGCCCCGGTCGAGGAGCTCGCGCAGCGTGAACGCCACGCCCTCCACGATCGCTTTGTCGAGGTTCTTGTGCGCGGTGTGCCGCAGCTCGTCCACCCCAGGGTACTCCCGGTCCTTCGAGATGAAGTCCGCGACAAAGATCACCTTTTCGAGCATCGACATATTCTTCCGGCCCGTCGTGTGGTAGCGCACCGCGTTGAGGATCTCGGGGTCGTCCACGCCGAGCTTGTCCCGGATATAGACCGCGCCGCCCACGGCGTGCCAGAACTTTTTCGCCGAGAGCTCCACGTCCGTCATGATTATACCAGAATCCGAAATGATTTTCAACTGTTTGTCCGGGGGAGTGTCCTTCAAAATATCGTGCAGCAGCCCGGCGATCTCCGCCTTGTCAGGGTCAGCGCCGAATTTCTTCGCGAGCTTCTTCGCTTCCTGCGCGACGTTCACCGAATGCTGCACCCGCTTTTCGGAGAGCATCGGCTTGATGGCTTTCATACAGTCTTTCTTTTTCATCGGTACAGACCCCTTTTCTCGATATACTCCGCCACGCCCGGCGGCAGAAGCGCCGACGCGTCTTCGCCCGCCTTCACGCGCTCCCGCACCTCGGTCGAAGAGACGTCGCGGAACGGCGCGTTCAGGATCACGCTCGAAAACGGCGAAAAGCGCGCCGAAAGCTGCTCGCTGTGCAGGATGAGCCGGCGGAAGCCGTCGTCCGTGCGCGGAACGGCGCAGACCGTCGCGAGCGCCAGGATCTTTTCCGGCGCGCGCCAGTTCTGTACGGTCAGGAACATATCCTCGCCCATGAGGAAGAACAGCGCGTCGCCCGGATATTCCGCCCGCAGCGCCGCGAGCGTGTCGGCGGTATAGCTCTTTCCCGCGCGCCGAAGCTCCATGTCCGTCACGTCCATCGGGCAGCGGGAAAAGCCCGCCGCCGCGATCCGGCACATCGCGAGCCGGTCCTCTCCGCTCGCGAGATCCGGCGCGTCCTTGTGCGGCGGGATCCCCGCCGGGACGAGCAGCACGCGGTCGAGCTGCACCCGCGCGGCAAAAGTCTCGAGCAGCGCCATGTGCGCCGCGTGGATCGGGTTGAACGACCCGCCGTAGACGCCGATCCTCACGGGTTTTTGACCCTCGGCAGCGCGATCTTCGGCTCCTTCTCGTTCCGCTTATAGAGCGCGAACTTCGAGCCGATCACCTGCACGACCTCGCTCCCGGTCTCCCGCGCGAGCGTTTCCGCCGCTTCCCGCGCGGAGACCGGCGCGGTCTCGAGCACCTTGCCCTTGATGAGCTCCCGCTTCAAAAGCGCGTCCGCGGCCTGCTTTGTGAGGTTCGCCTCGATGCCGCCCTTTCCCACCATGAGGATCGTCTCCTCGTTCACGGCGAGCCCTCTGAGATACGCCCGCTGTTTGCTGTGCAGCATAGTTTTACTCCTTCGCTTTGAGATACGATTCGAGCTTTTCGGCGAACGAGCGGAGCGCCCGTCCCCGGTGGCTGACGGAATCCTTTTCCTCGCCGGTCGCCTCGGCGAAGCTCTTGCCCTTCGCCGCGCCCTCGTCGGAGATGAAGATCGGGTCGTAGCCGAAGCCGTTTTCCCCGCGGCTCTCGTGTGCGATGTGCCCAAAGGTCATCCCCTCGGCGGTGATCGTGTCTCCGTTCGGGAAAACGCAGCAGATCGAGCACGTAAAATGCGCGCCGCGCGCCTCCTCCGGCAGGCCCTCGAGCTTCCCGAGCACCTTCAAACGGCGCTTCCCGACCTCGGCGTACCGCGCCGAATAGACGCCCGGCTCTCCGTTCAGTGCGTCGACGCAAAGCCCGGAATCGTCCCCGATGGCCGGCAGGCCGGTCTCGTCGAGCGCGGCCTTCGCCTTGATGTACGCGTTCTCCGCAAACGTCGTGCCGGTCTCCTCCGGCTCGGTGAGCTCCGCCGTCTCGACCTCCACGCCGAGCGGCGTCAAAATGCGGCGAAACTCGCGCAGCTTCCCCTGATTGTGTGTGGCAACGATGAATTTCATGCTTCTTCCTCCCGATGGGACACAGCACGAGGGTAAATTCCCCGGGCCGGTCCTCTTGTTTACCCGCCGGAAGCGGGCCAGTCTTTTCTATTAACGCCTCTAATGCTCCGTAATGCCCAGCTCGCGCGCGGCCCGCAGCAGGTGCGCGTTCGTCACTTCGCCGCCGCCCGCGAGCGCTTCGGCGCGCTGGAGCATTTCGATCGCGTAGTTTCTCGCCTCGCGCTGTTCCCGGATGATCGCGTCCGCCCAGACGAACGCTTTCTCCGGAAGGCCGCTCTCCCGGATCTCCCGCACGACCGCCTCGACGTCATACGGCACGCGGACGGGCTCGAAGTCCCATGTATCCCCGTTTTCCCGCAGGAACAGCATCTCCGCGCCGGGCACGCCGGAGACCGGCACGCCGACGCTCCCCGTGTTCGCGTATTTCCGCCCGTTTCCCGCAAAGGTGAACGGGTGGTGGCTGTGCCCGCTGACGACGACCTTCTCCGGGATGCGCGCGAGCACGCTCTTCAGCAGCGCCTCCCGCCCCGGGCGCAGGTTTTCCCGCGACTTCCACGGCGAACCGTGGCTGATCCGGATCGGGCAGCGCCCGTTCGGGTCGATCACCGCCGTGATCGGGAGGCTCTCGAAAAAACGGAAGTCCCGTTCGGTCAGGTGCTCGTAGGTGTAGAGCAGTGAACCGGTCGTCGAACCGTAGCGCCAGTTCCCGCCGTGCAGACGGTA
>CANQIG010000173.1 GCA_947623765.1 uncultured Clostridia bacterium
TTCCTCCTTAGCTCAGTTGGTAGAGCATGCGGCTGTTAACCGCAGGGTCGTTGGTTCGAGTCCAACAGGGGGAGCCAATGTTAGGGTAACAAATAAGCCCAAAGGCGAAAAACTCCGATGGTTTCGGGGTTTTTCGCTTTTTCTGTGTTTCTTTCAAAGTTCGTTTTACTGGGCCCTTTTTTTGCACAAATCGGCTTGCCACAGGACTCGAACTGACGAAAGTTGAAAACTGATACGTGGAAGGTTATTTTCACTGAGAAACTCGTTGCTTGTAGTTGATTCCTTCGCATTTGAGTGGTACACTATTAAATATTGAATTGGCGACTGTTCGACAAACGTGTTGTTGTGAAGGAGGATGCATGAATGGGATTTTGGATATTCATGTTGCTTACGGACTTGCTTATTCCACTGACTATGATTGTTTTTGGCAAATTGTTCATGACAAAAGCTCCCAAGAATATTAACTTCGTGTTTGGGTATCGATCAACGATGTCAATGAAAAACAAAGATACATGGGAATTTGCGCACAAATATTGTGGAAATTTATGGTTCAAATGTGGATTGGCAGAATTGCCATTATCTATTGTCCCTCTGCTGTTTACGTTCAACAGAGGAACGGATCTAATTGGAACTGTTGGGGGGATCATTTGCATAGTGCAGCTAATTCCGCTCATTGGGTCAATTTTCCCTACAGAAGCTGCACTGAAAAAAACCTTTGACAAAAACGGGATTCGTCGTTAACTTCCCGTTTGTCTAACGAAGCACAACTGAATACCGTAGGATTGACCGTTGACACACCGGCTTTCTGGTGAAAAAGCCAGCGGTCTTTTTTCTTCCCCAAACGCTCCAAATTGGCGTATGGCTGCAAGAGAGTGGTTTCTTTCGGTGCGCGGCTGTGCGGCGGCGCAGGGAGGTCCGATTCGGCCGTTTTCTTTTTGTGAGATGTTTCGTCTCGCGTCCGGTGTGTATCGCGGCGCCGGGGGGGAAGTTTCGGGCAGAAAAAGAAATTGACACGGCGCGGCGTCGGTCGTATAATAGAGGCAGAAATCGGAGGAAGTTGCGAGATGATAACGATAAAAGAAACCACAATGGCAGACATCAAAAATGTTCAAAGTCTTTGGGCAGACGGAGACGTTATGCGGTTCGTGGGGTTTCCCGAAGGACTGCACGAAACGGACGAAGCAATGCAGCGGTGGCTTGAACGACTGGAAGCTGCAAGGCCGACTGAAAATCATTTTTCAATATATGAAAACGGAAAATACTGCGGCGAAGCAGCATACGGATTGGACAAGGAACACGGCAGCGCAGGGCTGGATATTAAGCTGTTTGGATTTGCGCGGGGCCGCGGTATTGCGACAAAAGCTCTTTCGTACGCGATAGAAGAAGCGTTCAAAAACGGCGCGGAAACGGTGTGGGTAGACCCTAATCCGGGAAACGTCAAGGCGATCGCATTGTATCAAAGATTGGGCTTTCAGCAGAAGGATATGCCGCAGCACGTCATCGCGCTTGGAGAAGACCCGGCGGAAAATATCTATTTTGAGCTTTGCAGAGCGTGAGCCTTGTCACGCAGGCGAGCTAAATACACTTTTGCCGTTCCCCATTAAAACGGAATTCTGAAAATCAGACCGTTGACACACTGGCTTTCCGGTGAAAAAGCCAGCGGCCTTTTTTCGTCCTCAAACGCTCCAAATTGGGGTATGGCTGCAAGGGACCGGCCTTCTTTCGGTGCGCGGCTGTGCGGCGGCGCAGGGAGGTGCGATTTGGCCGGTTTCTATTTGTGAGCGGTTTCGGCAGCGTCCGGCGTGTATCGCGGCGCTGGGGGGAGCTGCGGGCAGAAAAAGAAATTGACAGGGCGCGGCGCCGGTCGTATAATAGAGGCAGAAATCGGCGAAAGGAAGTGGGATCTATGCAATACAGAGTCACGGGAGAATTCCAGCCGGCGGTCGAGATGCTGCTGGAAGCGGGCGAAACGGTCTACACGCAGTCGGGGGCGATGGCGTGGCGCAGCCCGGACATCGAGATGCAGACGAATACGCACGGCGGCTTTTTGAAGGGGCTGGCCAGAATGTTCGGCGGGGAGTCGATGTTCATGGCGAGCTTCACCGCCCACCGGGACGGCGCGGAGATCGGGTTCGCCGCGACGGCGCCGGGCGAGATCCTGCCCGTGGACATCGGGCAGACGAACAGCGGGCTCATCATCCAGAAGGGCGCGTTCCTCTGCGCGCAGGAGGGTGTAACGCTGGACACCGTTTTCACGAAGAAGTTCAGCTCCGGGATGTTCGGCGGCGAGGGGTTCATCCTCCAGCAGCTCGGCGGCGGGGGCGTCGTTTTCCTGGAAGTGGACGGCAACCTGATCGACAAGACGCTCGCGCCGGGCGAGGCGCTGCTCGTCGACACGGGCAACGTCGTCGCGTTCGAGCCGAGCGTGGCGTATGACGTCGAGACGGTCAAGGGCGGCATGAACATCTTCTTCGGCGGCGAAGGGCTGTTCCTGACGCGGCTGACCGGGCCGGGGCGCGTCATCTTGCAGACACAGAACTTCGCGGAGTTCTGCGGGCGCATCCGGCAGTACATCCCGACGCAGAGCAGCTCCTGAGCGGAGGCGCAAAAGGCGCTGGCGGCTTGGAGACGGGCGGGAAGCAGAAATCCTGGGAGACGTTGGAAGGACATTCCCGTCTTGAATGGGAAAATCCGTTTCCCGCAAAGCGGAGGGTCGGAATTGTCCCGCTTGTGCTGCGGTTCACGGTCTGTTCTAAAGCCGTGGCCGAGGACGGAATGAAGAAACAACTTTCCCACGGCGGCGAAACCGCCGGAAAACGGGCGGAAGCGGAGAGCCCGCAGGGGCTTTGGAGGGACATTCTCGCCTTGAGCGGGGAAAATCCCGGCTCTTGGCAAAGACGGCGCGGCCTGTTCGAGTTTGCGGTCGCTGGCAGTCGATTCTCAAGCCGGAGACAAGCGGTAGAATGTGAATAGTTTTATTCTCATGCTGAAAAAGCGGGCGGAAGACCGATCGGTCTTCCGCCCGCTTTGATGTTTTGATTGCGCCGCGTCACGCGTTCGCTTTCCGGATGCGGAAATAGATGAGGAATACCATAGCGACCGCGACGGCGAGGAACGCGAGCGTGAGCTCCAGCGAGCTGAGATAGCCGCCGCTCGCGTCGAAGAGGAAGCCGATCACCGAGGAGCCGACCGCGTTCGAGATCGTCATGCCGAGGTTGACCTTCGGGTATACGTGCGCGTACTGCTCCACGCCGAACGCGTCCTTCGTGAGCATCACGATGGAGAGCGTCGAGAGCGAATAGCAGAGGCCGTAGACGCCCGCCGCCGGGATCATCACAAAGGAGAGCGGGAACAGGAACATCGCGGCACCCGAGAGCGCCACGAGGCAGCAGTAGAGCGGGACCGTCACCTTCGCGCCGACGCGGTCCGCGAGCACGCCGAAGATCAGCTTGCCGACGGTGTTCGTCACGAGGGAGACGGAGAGCATCGCGCTGCCCACGCTCGCCGCGAGGCCGAAGTTCTCCGCGAGGCCGGGGAAGTGCTGCGGGAACGCTGTGGAGAACGCGCCGGTCACCGCGAAGGTGAACGCCATGACGAAGAGCGGGATCGAGATCTTCCCGGCCGCTGCATTTTGGAGCGCGGCCCCGGAACGGTCGCGGCCGCCGAGCGGTTCGAGACCGCTCTCCTCCGGCGTGAAGGTGATGGGCAGAAGCAGCGCGGGGAGGTCCATGAGGACCATGATGATGCCCGCCCCGACGTAGCCCGCGCGCCATCCGAACGACTGGATGACGGCGGAGAGCACCGCCGAGAAGACCGCGCCGCCGATGCCGCTGCAGCTCATCGCGATGCTGGAGACGAGGCCCAGCTTTTCGCGGAACCAGTTGTTGAGGATCGTCGTGACAGAGACCATGCCGACCAGCCCGCCGCAAAAGCCGCGCAGCGCGGAGAGCGCGTACATCAGCGGGAGCGAGCTGACGAGCGAGAGCGCGGCGGTCCCGCCGGCAAGACCGGCGACGCCGATCCAGAGCATTCGCTTGAAGCCGAACCGCTTCACGGACCGCGCGACAAGCATCCCGCCGGCGGCAAAGACGAGATTGCAGATGGTGAGCGTCATGCTCACCGCGCCGACGCCGAGCCCGAATTCCTCGGCGACGGGCGTGAAGAACAGGCCGGTGACGTTCGTCACCATGCCGATGGAGGAGACCATCATGCCGCAGGCGGCGATCAGGACGAGCAGATATTTGCCTCGAATTTTGTTCATGGGGAAAGCTCCTTTATTCCGGGAGGATGACGCAGGACGGGTGGTCCGGGCCGAAGAAGACGGTCTGGCGGGCCTTTTGGGTCGTTTCGGCGAGGCTCCAGAGCACGTCGGTGTTCGGATGGACGGAATACTCGGGGAAGTTCGAGGAGCTCACGTCGAGCCGCAGACGGCTGCCGGGCTGCACGCGCCAGGTGATCGCCGTGGCTTCGAGCTCGAGCGGGA
>CANQIG010000174.1 GCA_947623765.1 uncultured Clostridia bacterium
GCGACCCACCGCGGCGCGTCCTGCTGCCTCTGGCGTTCCGGCATCGACCTCAACGTCTACGGCAAGCCGACGCTCCTCGACGACGCGTATGATTTCGATTCCAGCTGGGTGACCGACGGCGGGAACCTCGCCGACCTCGCGGAGTACGACAGCAGCGCCCTGCGTGACCGCATGGTGCTCGTCGTCGACGATCCGACCGACCGCGAGGAGCACAACATGATGGAAGCCCTCTCCGAAAAGGAGGACGGCCGCGAGATCAAGAGCCAGAAGAGCTACAACATCAATCTGCTGGTCTGCAACCGCAAGACGCTGAAGACCGGCAAGACGATCCGCCTGATGCTCGGCTTCCCGGAGGGCTACGGCCCCGAGGACGAGGGCGTCACCTTTAAGGCGTACCATTTCACCCGCGACGAGAACGACAACGTGAGCGGCGTCGAGGAGATCCCGTGCGTCATCACAAAGTACGGCCTGCTCGTCACCTGCAGCGCGTTCAGCCCGTTCACCGTCGCCGCAGTCGAAAAGGACCCGAACGCGCCAGAGACGAAGACGTTCATCCTCTCCGCGGAAGGCGAGGGGAGCGTCACGGCGAGCGCATACGCCGATGCGCAGACCGGCACGCTGGTCACGCTCGAAAACGGCCAGACCTCGGAGATCACCGCCGCGGCCGCGGAAGGGTACGTCATCAGCGGCATCACTGTCGGCTCGAAGAGCGTCATGCTCCGCGAAGACCATCCCACGAGCTATACCTTCTCGCTGGACGCGTCGTCGTCCGACGAACAGGCGCCCATCGTCAAGGTGACGTTCAGCGCCGAGACGGCCGTCGCGGCGATCGAAGCGGAGACGGGCGGCGTCATGGAGGCCATCGTGCCGCCGGTGACACGATCTGCCCCGATCGAAAACGGGACGACCCCGCCGGAGCCGGATCTGCCCGCCGCCACCCCGACGCCGGTACCGACCGCTGAACCGACCACTGCACCTACAACAGAGCCCACCTCTGCTCCCACGATAGAACCCACCGCCGCCCCCACGGCAGCCCCGACCGCCGCCCCGACGGACGCACCTGAGACCCCGGCGCCCACCGCGATCCCGGATCCGGGCACGCAGACGCAGCCGGAGACGACCGCGGTGCTCCTGAACGGACCGGACGGCTACAAGGTCTCCGTGGCGGGCGTCGCCCCGGCGGATCAGGAAGCCCTCGCGAAGGGCGTCGCCGGAACGCCGGACGGACTCGCGTTCGTGGAGATCGACCTCGTGGGCGTCGCGGATGGCACGGCGGACCATGGAAAGAAAGCGACTGTCTGCATCGCCTATCCGGAGGAAGCGAAGGACTATCGGCAGTATGCGTATAGCCTCTACCACCTCGTCGACGGGGCGGTCGAGCAGGTGAACGCGATCGTGACCGCCGAGGGCCTGCTCTACGAGGGCACGTTCAGCCCCTTCGCCATCGCGTATACAAGAACGACCGCGGCGGAGCCCGCGTCGACGCCCGTCCCGGCGCTGACGCCCGCCCCGAAGGCGGGGGCGACTTCGCAGCCGGTGATCGCGCCGCACGTGCGGCCCAGCGAGACGCCGGTCCCCGCCCCGAGAACGGGCGACACTCGGAACTTCACCCCGCTGATCGTCGCGCTGTGCGTCGGCGGCGTCGGGCTCGTGACGGTGCTCATCGTGATCGCCGTCCGCCGCAAGCGCAGATAACCCCCAGAACCTCCCGCAAAACAGAGCCAATCTAATCCTAACGGGCCGCGGCCTTCCGCGGCCCGTTTCGCGTCTTCGCCCCAGTTCGTCCCGGCGCGGCCCGTCCCAACGCCAAGCCACTTGTTCAGCTCGCCGAACAGCCAAACCCGCCGCGCCGCGCTCTCGCCGCCGTCTTTGACCTCCGCCTCCCCGGGGCTTTTTGCTCTCCATCCGCCCATTGCAGAACATCTGCCGCCGCTTCTTTTGTTTCCCGCGCCGCTGCCTTTGCTCTCCACCTTTGTTTCGCCGGAGGTTCTTTTTCTGCGCTCTTCTGCGGCCCTGCCCGCATTTCAATGTTTTCCCTGTTCCGTCCGTTATCCCGTCCGCCCAGAGCTTTCCCGTCGTCGTTCCCTTCGTTTCTCGCTCCGCCCAATCCCTACCCGTCTCTGTCGCCCCACAGGTGCTTTCCCGCGCCCATCATCCCTGCGAATCTCGCACCAACGTTTTTCCTTTCATCTCTGCCGTCAAAGTACAGTTTTCCGTGCACGGTATCGCTTTCGCTGATCTTTCAGCATCCCGCGCCGCCCTTATTCTCCGCTCCGGCTCACCCTCGTTTTTTGCTTTCCAACCGCGCTGCCCGCGACGCAATACCTTCTCGCCGCAGCTTCTTTTGCATTTTGCGCCGTCTCTTTCCCGCTCCGGGAGTGGCCCGGGACGGCGCTCCCCGGGAAGCGCTCGTCCCGCCGCACAGGAGGGGACGCCGCATGATCCGGCAGCCTCTTTTTTTCGCCGTTTGTCTCCCATCCCCGCCCGAATGTCTTCCTGTGTCCTCCGCGCTTCCTCTCTCGCCGCCATGTTCCCCAAGCGGAAGCGGCTCTGCCCACTCGTCCGCGCAGGGTCGTTTGGCCCGCGAGGCGAGAGGTGTTCTCTCGGTCGGCTTCCCATCGGAACTGGATGTGCGCCCTTGCGCTGAACTCCTGCCCAGAAGCGGCCCCGGAACGACAGTCCGTCCCGGCGGCGCTCCCGGGGAAACTCGCGTCCCGCCGCAAAGGAGAGGGACGCCGTATTATCCGAGGGCCTCTTTTCGCTTGCCCGCCGCTTGCCTCCCGTTCCCGCCCAAACATCTTCCTTCGTCCCTTCCTCAGTCCCGCTTTGCCCGCCATACTCCACGAACGGCAGCGGCTCTGCCCGCTCGTCCGCGCAGGGTCGTTTGGCCCGCGCGGTGTGGGTCTGTCCTGCTCGGTCGTTGTTCCCGTCGGAATTTGGGTTGCGTCGTTGAGCCGGTCTCCCGCTTCGGGAGTGGCCCGGGGACGGCGGCCCGACCCGTGCGGTGCGCTCCCGAGGAAGCGCGTGTGTCTGGCTGCAAAGAGGGATGCCGTCCCAAACAGCAGGGGACGCGAGAGGCGACGATCCCCATCCGGGGACCCTGGGGGTATCGCCGCGTTTCCCGCGCAAACGGCGCATGAAAGGCGATTTTTGAGGGGCCCGGCGAAGCGTGCGCGCCAAGTACGCGCAAATGCGCGCAAAATGCACGCCGAAACCGCCGGGACACCGTCAAAAAAACGCACGCAAAAAAGCCCTTGACAAATACCCCAATGGGGTATATAATGGAATTCAGATACCCCGGCAGGGTATCTCAGGGAGGAGGAACCGATATGGCGGACTGCTGCTGCGGCAGAACCAAAAACCGCTCCCCGCAGGAGCTCAAAAAACTCATGAACCGGCTCAGCCGCGTCGAGGGACAGATCCGGGGCATCCGGGGGATGCTCGAAAAGAACGTCTACTGCCCGGACATCCTCGTGCAGGTGGCGGCGGCCTCGGCCGCGCTGGACGGCTTCGCGAAGGAGCTGCTCTCGGAGCATATCCGGACCTGCGTGGTGCAGGATATACAGAGCGGGCACACGGAGACGACGGACGAGCTCGTCTCCGTCCTGCAGAAGCTGCTTTGAGGAGGCTGCGAAGATGACGCAATATACAGTGACGGGAATGTCCTGCGCGGCGTGTTCCGCACGGGTGGAAAAGGCGGTCTCGGCGGTGCAGGGGGTCACGTCCTGCTCGGTGAGCCTGCTGACGAACTCCATGGGCGTCGAGGGCAGCGCCGCCCCGGCGGAGATCATCCGCGCGGTGGAGGCGGCGGGCTACAGCGCGTCGGTGAAGGGCGCGAAGACCGAAAGCGCCGCCGCGGATGCCGACGCGCTCGAGGACCGGGAGACGCCGAAGCTCAGGCGCCGCCTCCTCGTTTCGCTCGTTTTTCTGCTCGCGCTGATGTATTTCTCGATGGGCGCGATGATGTGGGGCTGGCCGGTGCCGCCGTTTTTCCGGGGGAACCACCTCGCCGAGGGGCTGCTGCAGCTCCTCCTCACGACGGCGGTCATGATCGTCAATGGGAAGTTTTTCGTCAGCGGCGTGAAGGGCCTGCTGCACCGCGCGCCGAACATGGATACGCTCGTCGCGCTGGGCGCGGGCGCGTCCTACGGCTGGAGCGTCTTTACGCTGTTCCGCATGACGGCGGCGGGGACGATGGCCGAGCAGATGGCGCTGATGGACGATCTCTACTTTGAATCCGCGGCGATGATCCTCACGCTCATCACCGTCGGGAAGATGCTCGAGGCGCGCTCGAAGGGGAAGACCACCGACGCGCTGCGCAGCCTGATGCGCCTTTCGCCGAAGACCGCGAACGTCGAGCGGGACGGTGCGGAGGTCACGGTCCCGATCGAGGACGTGCGGCTCGGGGACGTGTTCCTGGTCCGGCCGGGGGAGCACATTCCGGTGGACGGC
>CANQIG010000175.1 GCA_947623765.1 uncultured Clostridia bacterium
GCGATGGGCATCACGTTCGAGGAATCGAACTTCTTCATTGAATCCTTCCGCGAGACCGGCGCGCTCGACCGCACGGTCATGTTCGTGAACCTCGCGAACGACCCGGCCATCGAGCGCATCGCGACGCCGAAAATGGCGCTGACCGCCGCCGAATATCTCGCCTTTGAGAAAAATTACCATGTGCTCGTCATCCTGACGGACATCACGAACTACGCCGACGCGCTGCGCGAAGTCTCCGCCGCGCGCAAGGAGGTCCCGGGCCGCCGGGGCTATCCGGGCTATATGTACACCGACCTCGCGTCCATCTACGAGCGGGCCGGTCGGCAGAAGGGGAAGACCGGTTCCATCACGCTGATCCCGATCCTCACGATGCCGGAAGACGACAAGACCCACCCGATCCCGGACCTCACCGGGTACATCACGGAGGGACAGATCATCCTCTCCCGCGAGCTCTACCGCAAGAACGTCACGCCGCCGATCGACGTGCTGCCCTCGCTTTCGCGACTCAAGGACAAGGGCATCGGCGAGGGCAAGACCCGCGCCGACCACGCGAGCACGATGAACCAGCTCTTCTCCGCCTACGCCCGCGGCAAGGACGCGAAGGAGCTGATGGTCATCCTCGGCGAAGCGGCGCTGACCGACATCGACAAGCTCTACGCGAAGTTCGCCGACGCGTTCGAGACGGAGTACGTCTCGCAGGGCTACACGACGAGCCGCGACATCGAGGAGACGCTCGACATCGGCTGGAAGCTGCTCTCGATCCTGCCGAGAAGCGAGCTCAAGCGCATCGACGACAAGTATCTCGATATGTACTACGGAAAGGTGTGATCGGCGTGGCCGGAACACAAGTGAACCCCACCCGGATGGAGCTGACGCGCCTCAAGGCGAAGCTCGTCACCGCGCAGCGCGGCCACAAGCTGCTCAAGGACAAGCGCGACGAGCTGATGCGGCAGTTCCTCGACAAGGTGCGGGAGAACCGCGCCCTGCGCGAGGAGGTGGAGGCGGCGCTTTTGGAGGCGAACCGCGACTTCATGCTCGCGCGCGCGTCCATGTCCGACGAGGCGCTGAACACCGCGCTGCTCGCGCCGAAGCAGGAGGTCACGATCGAGGCGGGCACCGAAAACGTGATGAGCGTCGAGATCCCCGCGTTCGATTTCAAGACCCGCACGCCGGACCCGAACGACATCTATTCCTACGGCTTCGCCTTCACGACCGGCGACCTCGACGAGGCGATCCAGTCGCTCTCGGCGGTGTTCCCGAAGATGCTGAAGCTCGCGGAGATCGAGAAATCCTGCCAGCTCATGGCCGCGGAGATCGAAAAGACCCGCCGCCGCGTCAACGCGCTCGAGCACGTCATGATCCCGGAGACGCAGGCGAGCATCAAGTACATCACGATGAAGCTCGACGAAAACGAGCGCTCCACGCAGATCCGCCTGATGAAGGTCAAGGACATGATGCTCAAGGAAGCCCACGGGTACGAATAAGGCGCGGAAATCTGAGAAGAAACAACAGACGCAGGGCCGCCCTTCCTCCGGGGAGGGTGGAAACGATAGGAGGTATGATTTTGATGAAAGGCACAAAGGTGTCGGTCGCATAACCGGGAGGTTTGCGGAAGACCGGAAACCTCCCAGAGGATTTTTCAAAAAAATCTAAACGGAGGCTTTTCCTTGAACAGAGAGAACAGAAGACGTCAGAGAGAAGGGGCGGACCGCGCGCAGGAAGCGCCGTTCGTCTGCCGAAACTGTGGCCGTGAAGTGCTGCCGGATGGCGCGGGGACCGCGCACCGGAACCACTGCCCGCACTGCCTTTGCAGCGTCCACCTCGACGACGACCCCGGCGACCGCGCCGCCGACTGCGGCGGGCTGATGGAGCCGGTCGCGGTGTGGGTGCGCAAAAACGGCGAGTGGGCGATCATCCACCGCTGCCGCGTCTGCGGGAAGCTCAGTTCGAACCGCGTCGCGGCGGACGACAACCCCCTGAAACTGATGTCCGTCGCGCTTCGGCCCCTGGCAAACCCGCCGTTCCCGGTGGAGCGGATCGAGGAGCTTGCGGCGCAGCTCGACGGCGGGGAACGCGCCAAGTGCCCCCTGCCGAAATGAAACAGAAAAGCCTTTCCGACTGTGTGAGGAAAGGCTTTTGCCATTTATTATTGTATGGCTTTAGCGGCAAAACGACCATCGGTGCCGCGTCTGCGCGTAGAAAAACTGTCGCTTCAGGCATCGAGCGAAGCGAGAAAGGAAACTTGCGCGGTTCGCCATTCTGAAAAACCCGCAACGGGAAAAGAAATTGCCCGTTTCTGGGCGGCAGGGGCGTGATGCAAGCGGTAAACCGGTTCCATGCGGCTGTGCCGACAGCGGGCCCGGAGAGGGGCTATACGAAGCCACCGGCGTCGCCGGTGGCCTTGACTTGGAAGGTACGCAGGAGGTATGCATTGTGCGTATCGCGGCCCATTTGAAATGGATATTTTACTTTTTTCCGTTTCCCTGATATAATCAAAACAGAAGAAACCGGTGCGGGTCGGCGCGACCCGCAGGTTGTCAACAAGGAGGCGTTTCCATGGACCGGAAACCGCTTTTCCCGAAGGGCGTTCCGAACCCTTCCGGGCGGTATTTCACCGGGCAGTCGTATCTCGCGGCACTGAGCGAAACGGGCGTGCCGATCTACAACGTGACCTTTGAACCCGGCTGCCGGAATTTCTGGCACATCCACCACGCGAAGCGCGGCGGCGGGCAGATCCTGCTCTGCACCGACGGGCGCGGATGGTATCAGGAGTGGGGCAAGGCCCCGCGTGCGCTCTCGCCCGGCGACGTCGTGCACATCCCGCCGGAGGTCAAGCACTGGCACGGCGCGGCGAAGGACTCGAGCTTCACGCACCTCGCGGTGGAGGTGCCCGGCGAGGACTATGCGACCGAATGGTGCGAACCGGTCGACGACGAAGCGTACAGCAAACTCTAATCCGATGCTTTTGAAAGGAAGATCCCTTATGACGGAAAACGCAAAACAAATGACGGAGAAGCTCTTTTCCGGAGCGCCGCTGCCCTTTGCGGCGACCGACCCGGAGTTCGCCGACCTGTTCTCGAACTTTGCCTTTGACGAGGTCATGAACCTCCGCCTGCCGGACGGCGCCGCGCCGCTCGACGGCGAAACGCGGTTCCTCGCGATCCTCGCGGCGCTGCTCGGATGCGGCGGCGCGGACGCGTTTCGGATGATGCTCCCCGCCGCGCTCGCCGCAGGCGTGACGCCCGTGGAGGCGCGGGAGACGGTCTACCAGGCGACGGCGTATCTCGGCCTCGGCCGGACGCTGCCCTTCCTGAACGCGCTGGACGAGACGCTCCAATTGGCGGGCATTTCCCTGCCGCTCGCGCCGCAGAACACCGTGACGCGGGAGGAGCGGCGCGACGCCGGCAACGCGGTGCAGGTCGAGGCGTTCGGCGAGGGTATCCGGGCGAGCTGGGAGCAGGGCCCGGCGGAAAAGCGGCACATCAACCTCTGGCTCGCGGACAACTGCTTCGGCGATTACTACACCCGCACGGGGCTGACGCTCCCGCAGCGCGAGATGATCACGTTCTGCTTCCTCGCGGCGCAGGGCGGCTGCGAGCCGCAGCTCACCTCCCACGCGCGGGCGAACATGACCGTCGGGAACGACCGGCTCTTTTTGATCCAAGTCGTCAGCGCGTGCGTGCCGTACCTCGGCTACCCGCGCAGCCTGAACGCGCTGAACTGCGTCGAAAACGCGGCGAAGTGACGGGCTTTCGCGCTTTGGCTTTGTCAGTTTCAGCGGCGGGCATTGAGCGAAGCGAGAAAGACAGCTTGCGCGGCTCGGCCTTACGAAAATCTCACAGTGGAAAGGGATTTGCCTATTGATGGACGGCGGGGCAAGCGATGCAGGCGGTCAACCCGTTCATGCGGCTGTGCGGGCAGCGGGCTCTTTCGGGGTATACAGAGAGCAACCGGCGAAGCCGGTGCTCCTGATCGTCAGTTTCAGCGGCAGGCATCGAGCGAAGCGAGACAGCTTGCGCGGAGCGTCATTACAAAAACCGCAGGGAAAAGGGGCTTGCCCGTTTATGCGTAGCGGGGCGAGCGAAACAGGCGGGAAACCGTTCATGCGGTCGTGCCTGCAACGGGCCCTTGCGGGCTTAGACAGAGCCACCGGCTTTCACCGGTGGCTCTAAATGTCAGTTTCAGCGGCGGGCATCGAGCGAAGCGAGAAAGACAGCTTGCGCGGCACATCATTACAAAAAACCGCAGGGGAAAGGGAATAGTTCATTTATGGGCGGGGCAAGTGATGCAGGCGGCAAGCCGTTCATGCGGCTGTGCGGGCAGCGGGCTCTTTCGGGGCATAACAAAGCCACCGGCTGTGAACTGAACCAGTAAAAACGGACAGTAGACAAAAAGCCCCCTATGTAGGAAAATAACTACATAGGGGGTAAAGCTA
>CANQIG010000176.1 GCA_947623765.1 uncultured Clostridia bacterium
GCAAAGACTTTTACGTCGCGCCGGTCGTTCGCTCCGCGAACTTCGCCGGTGTATTTGGGAAACTTTCCCCCGCGTTAAAGGCAGGGTGTGTGTGGCGGGCTCGCCTCCGCATTCCGCGGGCCAGCTTTCTGAAGAAAGCTGGGCAAAGACTTTTACGTCGCGCCGGTCGTTCGCTCCGCGAACTTCGCCGGTGTATTTGGGAAACTTTCCCCCGCGTTAGAGGCAGGGTGTGTGGCGGGCTCGCCTCCGCATCCCGCGAGCTGCCGTAGGGCAAACGTCGCCGCACCGCTAGGTGCCGAAAGCGGCTCTGCCTGCACGCCGTAGGCAAAGCTGCCGGCGGGCGGGAGAAACCGTCTTTCCTGATCGGCACGCACGGCGCGGGGTCGCGGATCATTCCTCGTCGACGGTAAGCGCACGGCAGTGCGCGCCCCGCGACGTAGAAGTCTTTCGCGAGCCTTTCTTCAGAAAGGCTCGACCTTAGCCCTTACCCCTCGAAGGTTTTGTCGAAGGCGATGCCGGGGGCGGTGCCGTGGTCCAGGAACGCGTCGACGGCGGCGAAGAACGAGGGGGCCTCCTCGATGGCGCGGTCGAGCAGAGCGAGGAGCCGCCGGTCGCTCTCGGCGCAGCGGAGGTCCTGCGTTTCGGTCATCATCATGTCGGCGATGGCGTCGTGGTGCAGCGTAATATAGAGCGCGGCGTCGATGGCGGCGCGCAGCGGGCGGCTGCGGCTATACAGGACGCGCCCGTAAAAGACCATGGACGAGAGACATTTCTCCACGGTCGCGGTCAGCGCGGGGGGATAAAACGGCGCGATCACCGCCGCGTTCGCGCGCCCGGTCACGAAGTGCCCGCACGGGTCGAGCGTGAACGGGTCGGTCTTGTCGCGGAGCAGCAGGCAGCGGTCGAACGCGGTCTCGACGGCGGCGTGCGTCACGCCGAACGTGCGCATGGCCTCGCGGACGTACGGGTGGCAGACCGAATCGAGCAGGAAATGCCCCATCAGCCCGTAGAGATACGCCCGCGTCTTCTCGGGCGTTGGGGAGCGGGCGAGCACCGCCTTCCCCCGCAGCAGGAATTCCCGCCCCGAACGGCGGTGCGCGTCGTGGCCGAGGCGGTTCACCGCGTTCGGCAGCACCGGCCGGTAGAAAAAGAACAGGTCCGGCCCGTGCAGCCCGATGTCGAACAGCGCGCGGTCCTCCCCGACCTTCTCTTTCAGCTCCGGCAGCGCTTCCAGCACGGCGTCCCCAAAACGCCTGTGCGCGTAAAATGCCGGCATTTTCTTCCTCCTTCCCCCCCGACTTTTCTTGAAAGAAAAGTAGGCAAAAGAACTTTTACGTCACGGGTCGCGCGCTTGCGCGCGCTTACTGTTGCCGAAGAAACCCCCTCGCAACCCGCGCCATAGTTGCTGCGCAGGAAAGGGAATTTCTCCGGCCCTCCACGAGCTGCCATAGAGCGAACGTCGCCGCACCGCAGGTGCCGAAACGGCCAAAGGCCGATTCGTCGCGCCGGTCGTTCGCTCCGCGAACTTCGCCGGTGCGTCTGGGAAATTTTTCCCCCGCGTTAGAGGCAGGGATTGTGTGGCAGGGCCCGCCTCCGCTTTCCGCAAGCCGCTGCAGAGCAAACGAAAGCGGCTCTGCCGCCGCGCCTACCTTTTCTGAAGAAAAGGTAGGCCAAAAGACTTTTGCGTCGCGTTTCGCGCGCTTGCGCGCGCTCACCTCGGCGAAATACATTTCTCTTTCCCCCGCGCCGGAACTGCTGCGCAGGAAAGGGGATTTCTTCTGCTTTCCGCGAGCCAGCTTTCTGAAGAAAGCTGGGCAAAGACTTTTGCGTCGCGGGGCGCGCGCTTGCGCGCGCTTACTGTTGCCGAAGAAACACCCTCGCAACCCGCGCCATGTGTGCTGCGCAGGAAAGGGGATTTCTTCGACCCTCCGCGAGCGGCTTCATAAAATTGAAAGTGCTCTTTGTTACCTTATAAGAAACGTTGCATTTTTTTGGGGGATTTGCTTCCGGGTCGTAGGCAATGGCCAAGGTGAAGCAATGTGCCGCTGGGTTTCACTCAACCCCCGGTCGAGTCCGGATAAAGTCTTTCGGGCGCCTTTCTCCAGAAAGGCGCGGCCAAAGGCCGAATCGTCGCGCCGGTCGTTCGCTCCGCGAACTTCGCCGGTGCGTCTGGGAAACTTTCCTCCGCGTTAGAGGCAGGGTTCATGTGGCGGGCTTGCCTCCGCACCCCGTGAGCCAACGTAGAGCGAACGTCGCCGCACCGCTAGGTGCCTTTTCTTCGAGAAAAGTTTTGTGTATTTAGCATACCATGTTTTTGGCTGTTTTACAATCCCATTTTCAGGAATTTGCGATTTTTTTCATGAAATCTGCGCGGAAAGCGGGGTAAATTCAGAAATTATGCTTGAAAGATTCCCTGAAATGGTGTATTCTTTATTATAGGATTGTGCGCGGTTTCCGCGCGGAAAGGATGGCAAATATGAATCCGTACAAGATCGACTGGGAAAAGTATGCGGCGCTGGCGCGGGAGACCGTGGCGGAAGGCTGCGTGCTGCTGAAAAATGACAGGGAGGCGCTTCCGATCCGCAAGGGCGAGCGCGTTTCCGTATTCGGGCGCATCCAATTTGACTATTACAAGAGCGGCACCGGCTCCGGCGGCGCCGTGAACACGCGCTATGTCACCGGCATCCTCGACGCGCTCGAGGCCGAAAAGGACATCACGGTCGACGAGGAGCTGAAAGCCGTCTACCAGGCGTGGCTCAAAGAACACCCCTTCAACAAGGGCATGGGCTGGGCGCAGGAGCCGTGGTGCCAGGAGGAAATGCCGCTTTCCGACGAGGTCGTCGACGCGGCGGCGAAGCGGAGCGACATCGCGGTCGTCGTCATCGGGCGGACCGCCGGCGAGGACAAGGACAACAGCGTCGCCGAGGGCAGCTACCTGCTGACCGCCGCCGAGCACGCGATGCTCGAGGCCGTGACGAAGCGCTTCGACCGCGTGGCCGTGCTCCTGAACGTCGGCAACGTCATCGACATGAACTGGGTCGTAAAGTACGACCCCGCCGCCGTGATGTACGTCTGGCAGGGCGGCCAGGAGGGCGGCTCCGGCGTCGCGGACGTGCTCCTCGGGCGCGTTTCCCCCTGCGGCAAGCTCAGCGACACGATCGTCTACGACGTAGCCGACTATCCCTCGACCGCGGGCTTCGGCGATGAAAAGCTCGCCGTCTATGCGGAGGACATCTACGTCGGCTACCGCTACTTTGAGAGCTTCATGCCGGACCGCGTCCAGTACCCGTTCGGCTTCGGCCTCTCCTATACGACTTTTGCCGTGGACTGCACCGCCTGCGGTTTCGACGGCGCGGCGGCTTCGCTCGAGGTCTCCGTGAAGAATACCGGCAGCGTCCCGGGCAAGGAGGTCGTCGAGGTCTACGCAGCCGCGCCGCAGGGCAAGCTCGGCCAGCCGAGCCGCGCGCTCGCCGCGTTCGCGAAGACGAAGACGCTCGCCCCCGGCGAGGCGCAGACGCTCTCGATCACCGTCGACCCGGAAAAGCTCGCCTCCTATGACGACGGCGGGGTCACCGGCCACAAATCCTGCTGGGTCCTTGAGGCAGGCGAATACACGCTCTATGTCGGGACGGACGTCCGCACGGCGAAAAAGGCCGGCGCGTTCACGCTCCCGACGCTCACCGTCGTGGAGCAGGCGCACGAGGCCTCCGCGCCGGTCATGCCCTTCGACCGCCTCCACCCGCAGGTGCAGGACGGCAAGCTCGTCCCCGCTTCGGAGCCCGCGCCGCAGCGCACCGTCTCCATGAAGGACCGCGCCGCGAACGCTGCGCCCGCCTGCCTGCCGTACTCCGGCGACAAGGGGTGGAAGCTCGGCGACGTCGTGGACGGCAAGACCGACCTCGACACGTTCCTTGCGCAGATCCCGGATGAAGACCTCATCTGCCTCATGCGCGGCGAGGGTATGAACTCCCCGAAGGTCACGCCCGGCACCGGCGGCGCGTTCGGCGGCGTCACCGAGAACCTCAAGCACTTCGGCATCCCGGTCGCGTGCTGCACGGACGGCCCCTCCGGCATCCGCATGGACTGCGGCACGACGGCGTTCGCCCTGCCGAACGGCACGCTGCTCGCCTGCACCTTCAACGAGACGCTGAACGAAGAGCTCTTCGCGATGCAGGGCCTCGAGCTCCGCAAGAACCGCGTCGACACGCTCCTCGGGCCCGGCCTCAACATCCATCGCAGCCCGCTCAACGGCCGCAATTTTGAATATTTCTCCGAGGACCCGCTCCTCACCGGCAAGATGGCCGCCGCGCAGCTCAAGGGAATGGCGCGCCACGGCGTCACCGGCACGATCAAGCACTTCTGCTGCAACAACCAGGAGTTCCGCCGCCACGACGTGAA
>CANQIG010000177.1 GCA_947623765.1 uncultured Clostridia bacterium
ATCCATGATGTCCTTCTCGTCCGCGCCGTCGAAGTGTTTGTTCTGGAGCGCGCGGGGGATCCTTCCGGCATTCCCTTTGCGCACATCCTCCGTCGCCTTTTCGATCGCCTGCACCGCGCTGTTGGACTTCGGCGCGAGGCTCACAAGGATCACCGCGTCGGCGAGCGGGATCCCCGCTTCGGGGAGCCCGACCATCAGCGCGGCGTCCACCGCGGATTTGACGATCGGGAGGATCTGCGGCCACGCGAGCCCCACATCCTCCGCCGCGCAGACCATCAGCCGCCGGCAGGCGGAAGGCAGGTCCCCCGCCTCGAGCAATCGCGCGAGGTAGTGGAGCGCGGCGTCGGGGTCGGAACCGCGCATTGATTTCTGGAACGCGGAGAGGATGTCGTAGTGTTCGTCCCCGTCGCGGTCATAGCGCATGGCGCTGCGCTGCGTCAGCTCCCGCGCGAGCTCCAGCGAGACGGAGATCCGCTCCGCGTCCCCCGCCGCGAGCGCGCAGAGCTCCACGGCGTTGATCGCCTTGCGGACGTCTCCGCCGCAGGCGGAGGCGATGTGCTCCGCCGCGCCGTCTTCGAGCTCGACCGCGCAGCCCGTCTCCTCGGAGAGCTTGGAGAACGCCCGCTCCACGGCCTTTCGGATCTCCTCTTTCCCCACGGTCTTGAACTCAAAGACCGTGGCGCGGCTGAGGATGGCGTTGTAGACGTAAAAGTAGGGGTTCTCCGTCGTGGAGGCGATCAGCGTCACGCTCCCGTTCTCGAGCGATTCGAGGAGCGTCTGCTGCTGCTTCTTGTTGAAATACTGGATCTCATCGAGGTAGAGCAGGACGCCGTTCCGGCCGGTCAGCGTATCTGCGGCGCGGACCGCCTCGCGGATGTCCGCCGTCGAGGCGGTGGTCGCGTTCAGCTTATAGAGGAGCATATTGGTGTTCCGCGCGACGATCGAGGCCACGGTGGTCTTCCCGACGCCGGAAGGTCCGTAGAAGATCATGTTCGGGACGTTCCCCGATTCCAGGATCCGGCGCAGGGGCCTGCCGGGCGCGAGAAGATGCTGCTGCCCGACGACCTCGTCGAGCGAAGCCGGCCGGATGCGGTCGGCAAGCGGTGCGAGCATATCGTTCCCCTTCGTTTCGCGGTCAGGCGTAAAGCGGATAGGCGGCGAGGAGCGCCGTGACCTTTTCGCGGATCGCGTCGGCGCTGTTCTCAAAGTCCGAGGCACACTGGAAGATGCACTCCGCGATGACGTCCATATCCTCTTCGGTGAGGCCGCGCGTCGTGACGGCGGGCGTGCCGAGCCGCACGCCGGAGGTAACGAACGGGCTGCGCTGCTCGTTCGGGACGGTGTTCTTGTTCGCCGTGATGTACACCTCGTCGAGGCGGCGCTCGAGCTCCTTGCCAGTCAGCTCGCCCTCGGTGAGATCGATCAGCATCAGATGATTGTCCGTGCCGCCGGAAACGAGCTTCATCCCGCGCTTTGTCAGGCCTTCCGCGAGCGCCTTCGCGTTCTTCACGGTCTGCTCGGCATAGGCCTTGAACTCGGGCCGGAGCGCCTCGCCGAGGCACACGGCCTTCGCCGCGATGATGTGCATCAGCGGGCCGCCCTGCGTACCCGGGAAGATCGCCTTGTCGATCTGCTTCGCAAATTCCTCCTTGCAGAGGATCATACCGCCGCGCGGGCCGCGCAGCGTCTTATGCGTCGTCGTCGTCACGATGTCGGCGTACGGCACCGGGTTCTGGTGCTGTCCGCCCGCGACGAGACCTGCGATGTGCGCCATGTCGACCATCAGGTACGCGCCGCAGGCGTCCGCGATCTCGCGGAACTTCGCGAAGTCGATGGCGCGCGGATAGGCGCTCGCGCCGGCGACGATGAGCTTCGGCTTGACGGTCATCGCCTGCTCCATGAGCTTTTCATAGTCGATTCGATGCGTCACGGGGTCGACGCCGTAGGCGACGAAGTTGTAAAACGCGCCGGACATATTGACCGGAGAGCCGTGCGTGAGATGGCCGCCCTCCGCGAGATTCATGCCGAGCACGGTGTCGCCCGGCTTCAGCAGCGCAAAGTACACCGCGAGATTCGCCTGCGCGCCGGAATGCGGCTGCACATTGGCGTGCTCCGCCCCAAAGAGGCGGCACGCGCGGTCCCGCGCGATGTTTTCCACAATATCCACGTCGACGCAGCCGCCGTAATAGCGGTGCGCCGGATACCCTTCCGCATACTTATTCGTGAGCACCGTGCCCATCGCCGCGAGCACGGCCGGGGAAACAATGTTCTCCGACGCGATGAGCTCCAGATTCCGCCGCTGCCGTCCGAGCTCGAGATCCATCGCCTCGCCGACCTCGGGATCGACGCCCTTCACATAGCCGATGGTATCCAACAGATCCTGATACATATCCTTTCATCCTTTCCGTTCGGTAAAAACCGGGCTTTCTTCCTACGGGTACTATTATAGCGTTTTACCGCAAAAAACGCAAGAGCCGAATTGCAGGAATCCGGGCGGCGGGCGCATTCCCCTATTGTCATTTTCGGGAAAAAGAGGTAAAATAAAAGAAAGTCCGCGCGAAACCGGACGAACACTCTTTCCCGGAGGATGATATGACGAGAGAAGAACGTGCGCTTCTCGCAGTGGAAGCGCTGAAAAAGGAATATCCCGGCGCGCAGTGCTCGCTGGAATATCAGGACCCGCTGCAGCTCCTGATCGCGACGCGCCTTTCCGCGCAGTGTACGGACGCGCGGGTCAATCTGGTGACCCCGGCGCTCTTTGCCCGCTTCCCGACGCTGGAAGCCTTCTGCGAGGGGACGGTGGAGGAGATCGAGGAGCTGGTGCATTCCTGCGGCCTCTACAAGACCAAGGCCCGGGACATCTACAAGATGTGCCTCGTTCTGCGGGACACGTACGGCGGCGTCGTCCCGGACACCGTGGAAGAGCTGACAAAGCTCCCCGGCGTCGGGCGGAAAACCGCGAATCTCGTGGTGGGCGACATCTATAAAAAACCTGCCGTCGTCACGGACACGCACTGCATCCGCATCTCGAACCGCCTCGGGCTCACCGATACGGACGTGCCCGTCAAGGTGGAACGCGATCTCCGCGCGGTCCTTCCGCCCGAGGAGAGCAACGATTTCTGCCACCGGACGGTGCTGCACGGGCGGGCAGTCTGCTCCGCGCGCGGCGCAAAATGCGAGATCTGCTGTATGGCGTCCTTCTGCGCGCACCCGGTGAAGCCGGTCTGAGCGGCACAAAACTGAATCACAGACAGACAGCGGGACAGGCGGCAAGCCTGTCCCGTTACAGGCGGCAAGCCTGTCCCGTTTCTCATGCTTCTCCGATGCCGAGGGCGGCCTTCGCGAGACTGTCCGCGAGGTCGTTGTATGTGTCTCCGGAATGTCCCTTGACCTTCCGGAACGAGACGCGCACGCGCTTTGCGGCCTCCCGGCAGAAGGCGGCGTACGCCTTTGTCCCGGCCTTGTTCGTCTTCCACTCGCCCGTCGCCCAGGAGGCGACGCCCTGATAATCGTGGAAGATCTCGACGGCGGGGACCCTGTGTTCGAGACAGTACCGCAGGACGGTCTCTGCGCCCTTGATCTCCCCGGCGACGTTCCGCATTTCCGCGAGGTCCGCGTCGTCGAACGATTCCGAGAACCGGATCTCCTCTCCGTTCCAGAAAAGGACCGCGCCGCACGAGAAGCGCTTCGTCCGAATGTCAAAGCTCCCGTCGACATAGGCGACGGCGTGCGGCGAGTTTTCTTCCTCCGGCTCCGAAACGGCACTTTCGCCGCGGACGAACGCTTCCGCCTGCTGCCGGTCGGGAAAGCCGCGGAACACCGCCCCGGGATACCCATGCGTCGCGGCGCGGCACGCATCCCAGGTCTCAAAAACCCCTGTATTTCGACCGACGCGAACGGCATAATATTTCTTGGCCATGGAGATCCTTCCTTTCCGGAAGAAAAGTATAGCAGAAAGGGCGAAAATATGCAAGCCCGGAAAGTTTTTTTGCAAAATGGCCCGTTTTTTTTCGGAAAAAGGTTGACGAATGCAGGGATTTGCGTTAAACTAGTCAGAGTTGTTTTTGTCCATTTTTATACGAAATGAAGTGTATTCATGTCTTTTTTTCGGCTTTGTAAACGCGCGGCAGCCCTGCTCCTCTGCGCGGCTTTCGTTCTGGTCCTTCCACTGACGCCGGTACAAGCGGCGGACAGCAAAAATGCGCACGACATTCTGAGCGGTCCGGTCCCGGACGCCGCCGTCGTCGCGACGCTCCTGGACGGCGAGACCGTCACGCTGCTCCGGAACATGGCGGGCGGCTGGTCGTTCGTCCGGCTTGCCGACGGTTCGGTCGGCTACTGCCCGAGCGACTGCCTGCGCGAGCTCCCGGACGGTGCCGTTTCCCCCGCGC
>CANQIG010000178.1 GCA_947623765.1 uncultured Clostridia bacterium
GCACCGCCGCCTTGCCGCCCGTCCCGACGGGGATGCCGCCCGCGCCGGGCTTCGGGTCGGTGTGGATGTACGCCGCGCTCTCCCGGATCTCCACGCGGACCGTCGTGTCCGGGTGGTGCACGTCGACGCGAAGGCGCGGGAACTTCGAGAGGATCGCCCCGCCGACTGCGGCAGAGATCTCCATGGAGTTAAGCGGGAATTTCTTGTCCGCGCGCTTCGATTCCACCTTGAAGGTGCGGACCGTGGCGAGCGCCTCCGCGAGGTATTCCGGCGCGGAGGCGAGAATGGCGTCCATGCGCTTTTCCGCGGCGCACGCCCGCGCGATGCCGACGACGCCGAAGATCTTCGAGAGGCGCTCCTCGGCGTCGTCGAGGTCCGCGTCTTCGTCCTTCGGCGTGACGTAGACCGTCGACTGCATGGAGCGCACGTCGAACTCCCCGGCCTTCTGGAGCCTGCGGCGGATGTTCTTGAGGAGCCGGTCCTCGAATGTGCGGCGATTGAGACCCTTGAGGACGATCTCGCCGAGCTTGAGCAAAATAACTTCCTGCAAAGGAAACGTTCCTTTCCCTGTGTTTTTTATGTGTGCGAGAGGGAGGCGAGGCCGTCCCGGAGCGCTTCCAAAAGCGCCCGAACGTCCGCTTCCGTGTTCTCGGCCGAAAAGCTGACGCGCAGCGCCGAGCGGATCTCCGCCTCCGGCAGGCCCATCGCGGAGAGCACATGGCTCGGCTTCGCCCTGCCGCAGGCCGACCCCGTGGAGACGAAAACGCCGCGCGACGCGAGAAAATGCAGCGCGGTCTCCGCGCGGACGCGTCCGGCGGAGAAGTTCAGGATATACGGCGAGCCGCCCGGCACCGGCCGGGCCGTGATCTCCGGCAGCGCGGCAAGGCCCTCGAGCAGCGCGCGGTGCAGCGCCTCGATCATTGGAAGCGTCTCGCGCTCCGGCGGCGCATCGCGCACCGCCGTGCCGAGCGCCGCGATCAGCGGCACGGGCTCCGTGCCGGGGCGTAGGTCCCTTTCCTGCCCGCCGCCGAACGCCCGTGGCAGAATGTGCGTCCCCTTTTTGACGTACAGCGCGCCGACGCCCTTCGGGGCGTGGACCTTGTGGCCGGAAAGACTCAGCAGGTCGACCCCCATGCGCTTCACACGGATCGGGTGCTTGCAGAAGGACTGCACCGCGTCGGTGTGAAAGAGCGCCGGGGCGCTTTTTCTTTTTATAATCGCGCCGATCTCCCGGATCGGGAGGACCGCGCCGGTCTCATTGTTCACGTGCATCGCGCTGACGAGCACGGTCTTCGCGTCGATCGCCGCCTCGAACCGCTCGGCGGGGACGTTCCCGTCCCGGTCCGGCGCTACGCGGACGACCTCAAAGCCGTCCCGCTCGAGCGCCTTCATCGCGTTTTCGACGGCGGGGTGTTCGATCGCCGTCGTCACGATGCGGTTCCCCAGCCGCCGCCTCGCGTACGCCGCGCCGAGGACGGCGAGGTTGTCGCTCTCCGTCCCGCCCGAGGTGAAGAAGATCTCCTCGGGCTCCGCGCCGATGCGCTCCGCGACAGTCTCCCGCGCGCGGGTCATCTCCCGCTCCGCAGCGGCGCCGAGCGTGTGGAGCGAAGACGGGTTCCCGAAGACCTCCGTCATCACCCGGAGCGCCGTCTGCGCGGCGTTTTCGCTGACGCGCGTCGTCGCGCTGTTGTCCAGATAAACGGTCCTCTCCATCATTCCCCCGTCGGCAGCCGGCGGTACCCGGTCTGCAGATCCACAACGTTTTTGAGCGGTCTGCCGGAGAGGTACGCGCGCAGGTTGTCCGCCATGATGCGCACGATCCGGTCGTGGGTCTCCTTCAAATGGAACCCGCCGGAAACGTGCGGCGTGATGAGCACGTTCTCCATCTTCCAGAGCGGGTGTTCCGCCGGAAGCGGCTCCGGGTCGGTCACGTCGAGCGCCGCGCCGGAGAGCTTCCCGCTTTGGAGCGCGTCCACGAGCGCGTCCGTGTCGACGACCGAGCCGCGCCCGACGTTCAAAAGCACCGCGCCGTCCTTCATCGCGGCGAACGCCGCGCCGGAGAGCATATGGCGGGTGGCGTCCGTGCCCGGCAGGGAGACGGCGACACAGTCCGCCCGGGGGAGCGTGCGGAGGAGCTCCGCGGGATAGATCAGCTCGTCGACGTATTCGGGCTTTTTGGTGCCGGTCCGCCGCATCCCGACGACATACGCGCCGAGCGCCTTCGCGCGCTTCGCGAATTCGCCGCCGATGTCCCCGAGGCCGAGCACCAGCACGGTGCTGCCCCAAACGGATGTGACGGGACCCATGTCCCGCCAGTCGTGCTCCTTCTGGCGGTCGCGGTAAAGCGGGAGCTTTTTGATGAGCGCGAGCCACGCGGCGATCATGTACTCCGAGATCGCGAGGCCGTACGCGCCGGTCGCGTTCGTGAGCACGCAGAGCGGCGGCAGCACGCCGCCGAGATACCCGTTGACGCCCGCGCTGCCGGTCTGCATCCAGCGGAGCTTGTCCTCCGGCGAGAGCAGTTCCGGCGAAACGTTCCCGAGCAGCGCGTCCGCCCAGGCGACGTCCGCGCGCGCGGGGTTTGTCTCAAAGCGGAACTGCTCCCCGGGCCCGGCTTCCTCGAGCCATTTCCGGTGCTCCGGGAGAAGCTCCACCGTCACAAGAATGTTCATTTCCGAATCTCCTTTCCAAGGGAAAAACAGCGGGCCTAAACCCTGTCCGCGGCGCTCAGAGCCGGTCGATCTCCTCGAGCCAGAGCGCGCTGACCGCGTCGCTCGGCATCCGGAAGTCGCCGCGCGGCGAGAGCGTCACCGAGCCGACCTTCGGGCCGTCCGGCAGGCAGGAGCGCTTGAACTGCTGCTGGAAGAACCGGCGGTAGAACGTGCGCAGCCATTTCCTGACCGTCGCGCCGTCGAACTCGCCCGCAAACGAGCGCAGCGCCATCGCGTAGATCTTCTTCGGCGCGAACCCGAAGCGGAGCATATAGTAGAGGAAGTAGTCGTGGAGCGCGTAGGGGCCCACGAGGTCTTCCGTTTTCTGCGAGATCTCGCCGTCCTTCGGCGGCAGGAGCTCCGGGGAGACGGGCGTCGCGAGGATGTCGAGCAGCACCTGCCTCAGCGCCTCGCCGCTCTGTTCCGCGACGTGCCGCACGAGATAGCGGACGAGCGTCTTCGGCACGGAGCTGTTCACCGCGTACATCGACATATGGTCGCCGTTGTAGGTCGCCCAGCCGAGCGCGAGCTCCGAGAGGTCGCCGGTGCCGAGCACGATGCCGTTCACCTGATTCGCGAGGTCCATCACGACCTGCGTGCGCTCTCTCGCCTGCGCGTTTTCAAACGTCACGTCGAGCGTGTCCAGATCGTGCCCGATGTCCGCGAGATGCTGCGTCACGGAGGCGGTGATGGGGATCTCCGCGAAGGAGACGCCCAGCTCCTCCGCGAGGCTCTGCGCGTTCGATTTCGTCCGCGAGGTCGTGCCGAAGCACGGCATGGAGACTGTGTGGATACCCTTCCGGTCCAGCCCGAGCAGATCGAACGCGCGCACCGCGACGAGCAGCGCGAGCGTCGAATCGAGCCCGCCGGAAAGCGCGAGCGTCACCGCCTTCGCGCCGATGTGCCTGAGGCGCGTCGCAAGGCCGGTCGCCTGCATCCGCAGGATCGTCTCGCAGCGGGCGGAAAGGTCCACGCCGTCGCTCGGGACGAACGGGTACGGCGCCATCACGCGGTCGGTCTCGAAAGCGGGGAGCGCCATTTCCACGGGGACGACGGCGCACACGGGGTCGTCCTTCCAGGTGTTCATGCGGCGGCGCTCCTGCACGAGGCGTTCCACGTCCACGTCGCCGTAGATCACGCCCGAGGTGAAGAGCTCGCTCTCTTTCAGCAGGGAGCCGTTCTCGCAGATCAGGTCATGCCCGGCGAAGATCATGTCGGTCGTGCTCTCGCCGAAGCCGCTGTCCGCGTAGACGTAGGCCGCGAGCAGCCGCCCGGAGTGCATCCGGAGCATATCGCGCCGGTACGCGGCCTTGCCGATGATCTCGTCGCTGCAGGAGAGGTTGAGCAGCACCGTCGCGCCGCCCTTCGCGAGCCGGACGCTCGGCGGGTCCGCCACCCAGACATCCTCGCAGATCTCCACGCCCACGCAGACGTCGTCGCCAAGCGAGAAGATCACGTCCTTCGCGGGGTACGTTTCGCCGTGGAAGCGAAGCACGCCGCTTTCCGGCGCGGGGGAAAAATGCCGCGCCTCGTAAAATTCCGAATAGACCGGGATGTTCTGCTTTGCGGGCAGGCCGAGGAGCCTGCCCTTCGCGAAGACGGCGGCGCAGTTGTAGAG
>CANQIG010000179.1 GCA_947623765.1 uncultured Clostridia bacterium
CGATCGCGTGCGTCAGCGCGTCCATGCCGGTCGCGGCGGTGAGGCCCTTCGGCATGGTCGCCATCATGTCGGGGTCGACGACGGCGATCTCCGGGATGTCGTGCGTATCGACGCAGACGAACTTGCGCTTCTTCTCCACGTCGGTGATGACGTAGTTGATCGTCACCTCGGCGGCGGTGCCGGCGGTCGTCGGCACGGCGACGGTGAAGACGGCGTGGTTCTTCGTCGGCGCGACACCCTCGAGCGAGCGCACGTCGGCAAATTCCGGGTTGTTCGCGATGATGCCGATGGCCTTCGCGGTGTCCATCGCGGAGCCTCCCCCGATCGCGACGATGCCGTCCGCGCCGGAAGCGTTGAACGCGGCGACGCCGGCCTGCACGTTCTGGATCGTCGGGTTGGCCTTGATCTCGCTGAAAATGTCGTACGGGATGCCCGCCTTGTCGAGCAGGGCAGTGACCTTCTGCGCGACGCCGAACTTCAAAAGGTCCGGGTCGGCGCAGACGAACGCCTTCTTGACGGCGTGCGCCTCGAGCTCCGCCGGGACGTTCTCGATCGCGCCCTTGCCGTGATACGAGATGGTGTTGAGAACGATTCTGTCTGCCATTTTGAAAACCTCCTTCGTTTCGCGCCTTTTTGAGAAAAAGCGTCCAAAAACTGTATCGTTCGGCGGGGAGACCTTTCCCGCCGCGTCAGGGGCGGCGCTCCGAAAAGGAGCCCCGCGCTCCGGCTTCCTGTTTTTTCGCCCGCCGTGCGGGACGGGACAGCGCGTCAAAGGCCGCGCGCTTTGCGGATCTCGAGGATCTTGTCGAGGATGCGGTCCGCGGTCTCGTCCTTCGTGAGCAGCGGCAGCGGGATCTCCTCGTTCTCCGTGAGGAGCGTCACGATGTTCGTGTCCACGCCGAAGCCCGCGCCGTCCTCCCGGATGCTGTTCGCCGCAAGCAAATCGCAGTTCTTCCGGCGCAGCTTCTCGCGCGCGTTTTCGAGCAGACTCTCCGTCTCCATCGCGAACCCGCAGATCACCTGATCCGCGCGCTTATGCGCCCCGAGATACGCGAGGATGTCCTCCGTGCGCTCGAGCTCGAGCACCGCGCCGCCCTCCGTTTTCTTGAGCTTCTCCTCGAACACGGTCTTCGGGCGGTAGTCGGCGACGGCGGCGGCCTTCACGATCACGTCCGCGTCGGCTCTGGCGCGCACCGCCTCGAACATCTCACGCGCGGTCTCCACGCGTACGGTGTCCACAAAGCGCGGCGGCTCCACGGACATCCGCCCGCCCACGAGCGTCACCTTCGCGCCGCGCAGCATCGCAGCTCTCGCCACGGCGCAGCCCATCTTCCCGCTCGACCGGTTCGAGAGGAACCGCACCGGGTCCACGGGCTCAGCGGTCGCGCCCGCCGTCACGAGCACGGAAACGCCCTCGAGGTCGTGCGGCGTGACGGCACGCAGCAGCCGCTCGAAGAGCTCGTCCTCGGGCGGGAGCTTTCCCGCGCCGACGTCGCCGCAGGCGAGCCGCCCGGTGGCGGGCTCCGCAATCTCATAGCCGAAGAAGCTCAGCTTTTCGAGGTTCTCCTGCACGATCGGGTTTTGCAGCATATTGGTGTTCATCGCCGGGGCGATAATCTTTTTGCAGGTACAGGCCATGACCGTCGTCGTCAGCATATCGTCGGCGAGGCCGTTCGCGATCTTTCCGATGACGTTCGCCGTCGCAGGCGCGACGAGCACGGCGTCCGCGCGCTTCGCGAGCGCGACGTGCTCCACGCTGTACTGGAAATTCCGGTCGAACGTGTCGACGAGGCACTTATGGCCGGTCAGCGTCTCAAAGGTGATCGGGTGGATAAATTTCGTGGCGTTCTCCGTCATCAGCACGGTGACGTCCGCGCCGGCCTTCACGAGCATACTGGCGAGGTTCGCGGCCTTATACGCCGCGATGCTGCCCGTGACCCCGAGCAGGATGCATTTTCCCTGGAGCATACCGGGTCTCCTTCCGCACGAAGCGTCTTTGCGCAAAGCGCTTTGACGCATTTCTTTTTTCTATTATAACACCGTGCAGGCAAAAAAACAACGCTTTTTGCGCCGCGATTTCCGGAGCTCTTGCAAAAAACCGAAGAACGTGGTATGATAAAGGAACTATGGGCTCCGTCCGGCGGAAAACCGGGCGGGAGCCCTTGCACCACGGAACGGTCATACTGCACGCGGAATGTATCCGCGGCGAATCCATGTGTGAGAAAGAAAGGGCAGCGTTCTCTTTTATGGGCAGTCACAGTACAGGGATCATCGTCACACTGGTCATCCTTGTCATTTTGTCGGCGTACTTTTCCGCGACGGAGACGGCGTTCTCCTCGCTGAACCGCATCCGGCTCAAAAGCCTCGCGGAGCAGGGCGACCGCCGGGCCAAACTCGCGTACCGCCTCTCCCAAAACTACGACGAGCTCCTCTCGTCCATCCTCATCGGGAACAACATTGTGAACATCGCGGCGACCTCTCTCGCGACGCTGCTGTTCATCCGCTTCTTCGGGGACAGCGGCCCCACGGTCTCCACGGTCGTCATGACGGTGATCGTGCTGATCTGCGGCGAGGTCACGCCGAAGGGCATCGCGAAGGAGATGCCGGAGAAGTTCGCGATGTTCTCCGCGCCGGTCATCCACGTCCTGAATTACGTCTTTAAGCCGCTCAACGTCTGCCTGCTCGCGATCCGGCGCTTCGCGGGACGGTTCTTCAAGAACACCGGCGACCGCACGATCTCCGAGAGCGAGCTGCTGACGCTCGTGGATGAGGCGCAGCTCGAGGGCGGCATCAACGAGAACGAGAGCGAGCTCATCCACAACGTGATCGAATTTGACGACCTTGAGGCCATCGACATCTTCACGCCGCGCGTGGACGTCGAAGCCGTCGCGCTGGACGCGCCAGTGGAGGAGGTCAAGCAGCGCTTTGCGGAGACGAACTTCTCCCGCCTCCCCGTCTTTGAGGAGAGCATCGACAGCATCGTCGGCATCCTCAACGAGAAGGACTTCCACAACCGCGTTTTGACGGACGGCGCCCCGCTTTCGAGCATCGTCAAGCCCGTGGAGGTCATCCCGCCCTCGATGAAGATCTCCGCGCTCCTGAAGCTGTTCCAGCAGAAAAAATCGCACCTCGCGGTGATCGTCGACGAATTCGGCGGCACGGAGGGCATCGTGACGCTCGAGGACATCGTCGAAGAGCTCGTCGGCGAGATCTGGGACGAGCACGACGAGGTCGTGGAGGTGTTCCGTCCGCTCGGCGAGAACCAGTACAGCGTGGACTGCTCCGTCGACCTCGAGGATTTCCTCGAGTTCTTCGGCGTCTCGGACGACGACGATTCCTCCACCCTGAACGGCTGGGTCATGGCGAAGCTCGACCGCGTGCCGCAGGTCGGCGACGCGTTCGACTTCGCGTCGCTCCACATCGCCGTCGAATCCACCGACGGCCCGCGTGCCGTCCGCGTCAGGGTGACCAAAGAAACCAACGGAGATGAAATAAAATGAAAAACCCGATCACGGACCGGCTTTTCGCGTTTCTCGACGCGAGCCCGTCCCCGTTCCACGCGGCGGAGGCGCTGCGCGCGCGGCTGCTCGCCGCGGGTGCGGTGGAGCTTTCGGAGAACGCGCCCTGGGCGCTGACGCCCGGCGCGCGTTATTTCGTCACGCGCAACGGCTCCTCGCTGCTTGCGTTCACGGCGCCGGAGGAATTCTCCGGCGTGCAGATCGTCGCGGCGCACAGCGACAGCCCGACCTTCCGCGTGAAGCACGGCGCGAAGATCAAAAGCGAAAACCACTACACGAAGCTCAACGTCGAGCGCTACGGGGGGATGATCCCGGAGAGCTGGATGAACCGGCCGCTCTCGCTCGCCGGGCGCGTCGTGCTCCGCACAGCGGACGGCGTCGCGGCAAAGCTCTTTTACGCGGACCGCGACCTCGCCGTCATCCCGAGCCTCGCGCCGCACCTCACGCGCGGGACGGAGCCGCAAAAACCCAACCCGCAGATCGACCTGCTCCCGCTCTTCGGCGACGAGACCGCCGACCTGTACGAATACCTCGCGGAGGGGCTCGGCGCGGCGAAGGAGGACGTCCTCTCCGCGGACCTCACGCTCTGCGTCCGGCAGAAGGCCGCGTATCTCGGCCCGAAGGACGAGTTCATCTGCGCGCCGCGCTTCGACGACCTCCAGTGCGCGTTCTCGGCGGTGGAGGCGCTGCTCGCGGCGCATAACCCGAAGAAGCTGCTCGTCGCCGCCGTCTTCGACAACGAGGAGGTCGGCTCCACGACGAAGCAGGGCGCGAACGGCACGTTC
>CANQIG010000180.1 GCA_947623765.1 uncultured Clostridia bacterium
ACGGCGCATTTGAATCCGCGTATCAGGTGATCGCGAAATCCTCCTCGCTGCCGGCGGTCTGCGGCCGCGTCTGCCCGCAGGAGAGCCAGTGCGAGGGCAAGTGTGTGCGCGGCATCAAGGGCGAGCCGGTCGGCATCGGGCGGCTCGAGCGCTTTGCCGCCGATTTCCACAACGCGAACAGCACTGAAGCGCCGCAGCGCCCCGCGCCGAACGGCCACAAGGTCGCGGTGATCGGCTCCGGGCCGTCCGGCCTCACCTGCGCGGGCGACCTCGCGAAGAAGGGCTACGAGGTCACGGTCTTCGAGGCGCTGCACCTCGCGGGCGGCGTGCTCGTCTACGGCATCCCGGAATTCCGTCTGCCAAAAGCCATCGTCCAGAAGGAGATCGACGGGCTGAGGGCCCTCGGCGTCAAGATCGAGACGAACACCGTCGTCGGCAAGACGCTCTCGATCGACGAGCTGATGGACGACTACGGCTTCGAGGCCGTGTTCATCGGCTCCGGCGCGGGCCTGCCGCGCTTTATGAACATCCCCGGAGAGAACCTCAAGGGCGTCTACTCCGCGAACGAATTCCTCACCCGCGTCAACCTGATGAAGGCATACCGCGAGGGCAGCGCCACGCCCATCCAGCACGCGAAGCGCGTCGCGGTCGTCGGCGGCGGCAACGTCGCGATGGACGCGGCCCGCTGCGCGAAGCGTCTCGGCGCGGAGGAGGTCTACATCGTCTACCGCCGCTCCGAGAAGGAGCTCCCCGCCCGTGCCGAGGAGGTCGAACACGCGAAGGAGGAGGGCATCGTCTTCCGGCTTCTCACGAACCCCACCGAGGTGCTCGGCGGCGAAGACGGCTTCGTGCGCGGCATGACCTGCGTCGAGATGACGCTCGGCGAGCCGGACGCTTCCGGCAGACGCCGCCCGGTCGTGAAGGAGGGCAGCGAGTTCACGCTCGACGTGGACTGCGTCATCATGGCGATCGGCACGTCCCCGAACCCGCTCATCAAGTCGACGACCAAGGGTCTCGAGACCCAGCGCTGGGGCGGGATCGTCGTGGATGAAGCGACGGGCCTCACCTCCCGCGCGAACGTCTACGCCGGCGGCGACGCCGTGACCGGCGCAGCGACGGTCATCCTCGCGATGGGCGCGGGCAAGACCGCCGCGACGGCGATCGACCGGTCGCTTTCCGGCGCGGACGCAGTATCCCCCGCCCAACCGTAAAAGCGCGAGAGCAGAAATACAGAACATTGGGGCGTTCTCCATCTGGAGGACGCCCCTTTTGTGTTCCTTCCGCGCTGCACGGCCTGCGGGCAGCGCCGTTTTTGCAGAGCCTCTTTCCCCGACTTTCAGCATAGCACATTCCGAGGCGGAGAACTGCGGTTGTTTCTGCATCGGAAAGCGTCGGAAAATTCGTAAATTTACAAACCGTACATAATTCTGGAGGCAAAATATGGTATACTTATAAATATTAGAATTCGATTGTTCTGCTCTGTGATTGTGCGGAAAACCCGGCGCGCGCCCGCTCTGCGGCGCGTCGGTTCGGGAAAAAGGAGAGCGACAGACTGTGAATTTGAAAGAGATCGCGAAGCTCGCGGGCGTCAGCACCGTCACGGTTTCCAATGTGATCAACGGAAAATACAATCGGGCCTCCAAGGATACCATCGAGCGGATCCAGAAGATCGTCGAGGAGAACCACTACCAGCCGAGCGCCACGGCGCGGAGCCTCATCACCAAAAAGAGCCGGATCATCGGCGTGGTGATCCCGTGGGTCGATGAAGGCGAATCCTTCGCAAAAAACCCGTACAACGCGCAGATGCTCGGTTATCTTTCCAGCTACATCCGCAGCAGAGATTATTACTTGATGCTCAGCTGCGTGGAATGGACCTCCCAGATCCTCCCGGATGTCGCCACATGGAACGTGGACGGGATCTTCGTGCTGAGCACGTTCGCGCAGGACGCGCTCCAGCTCTCTGAAAAGCTGCACATCCCCGCCGTTTTTATCGACACCTACCCGACGGACGCTTCCCTCGTGACGGTTGGGATCGAGGACCGGCAGGGCGGGTATCTCGCGGCGCGGTATCTGCTGGACAAGGGACACCGGGACATCGCGTTCGTGGGCACGCCCATCCGGCTCCCGGGCGTCGAGCAGGAGCGGTACTTCGGCTTCTGCGACGCCTTTGCGGATCTCGGGGTCGATCCCGGGCCTGACCACCGCTTCGAGATCGCCAACTCGCGGTACAGTCTCGGCGTAAAGGTCGGCAGAGAGATCGGCGCGGCCGCGCGCCGGTTCACCGCCGTCGCGGTCATGTCCGACGTGGTGGCGTTCGGCGTGATGGAGGGCCTTAGGCAGAGCGGGCTGCGCGTCCCGGAGGACGTCTCAGTCGTCGGCTTCGACGACCTGCCGGAGTGCGAGTATTCCCATCCCCGGCTGACGAGCGTCTCGCAGCACCTCGAGGAGAAGGCGCGCGTCGCGGGGGACTGCCTATTCGCCATGCTGGAATGCGGGAAAATCCTGCCCGGCGCGCGCAAAGTGAGCGTGGAGCTCGCGGAACGCGACTCCGTCGTGCCGCGCACAGTTGAAAAGCCGGAACGCTGAATAAAAAATATTTGACCGAAACAGCGCCCGCCGCGGACCCCTTTTGCAGGAGACCGCGGCGGGCGCTTCATTTGGATCTGTAAGGAGGTCATTCTGCCGAACGCAGAACCGTGATATGATCGGGATTGTCGTAATCCTTCTCATATCCGTTGTCGTGATAATACTCGTACTCCGCCGCGCCGAAGGAGAGCAGCTCGACGTTCTTGAAGTCCACATCCTCCACGCACTGGCCGCCGCTCGAGAGCGGGATCAGGCGGTTCAGGCGGATGAACAGGATGACGTCGCTGAGCGCGACCTCGACGTAGTGGTCGCCCGCAGGGAGGACTTCCTCGGTGATGCCGTCGAGACCGAAGCGGACGAGCTTCATCGGCTCGGGCAGGTACACGGTGCGCCCGGCGGCGTTCTGCTCGTAGACCGGCGCGATCATGATGCTGTCGCCGACGAGCATCTGGTCCTCGACCGTCTTCACGCGCTTGTCGTCGGTGTAGTCGAACGCGAGCGGGCGGAACATCATCTCACCGCGGATCGCGGCCTTCATGTACTCGCTGTAAATGTAGGGCAGCAGGCGGTAGCGCGTGGAGATGACGCTCTTGAAGCTCTCGTGCGCGTCGAAGAGATACGTCTCGTGATAGCGGGAGCGCTGGGCCGCATGGCTGCGCATGAGCGGCGTGAACACGCCGAGCGCGAGCCAGCGGAGCATCAGGTCCTCGGTGGTGTCGGAGCCGAAGCCGCCGAGATCCGCGCCGGTGTAGAGGAAGCCGCACATGTTCAGGGACGGCATTTCCTTCAGGTTCATCAGCAGATGCGACCACCACGCCTTGTTGTCGCCCTGCCACATCCCGCCGTAGCGGTGCATCCCGATATACGACGAGCGGGAGAACATGAGGACGCGCTTGTCCGGCACAAGGCGCTCGAACGCCTCGCCCGCCGCGCGGGTCATGTTGTAGCCGTAGAGGTTGTGGACGCGGTCGTGGCGGACGAGCTCTCCGTCCATGTTGTGGTAGAAGGTCTTGTAATACTCCGGGTTGTTGGAGAGCGTCACCACGGAGAACATGAGCTTGAAATAGTTGTCGCGGCTGAGATCCTGTCCCTTTAGGGATTCGATCGTCTCAAACGACTGCTTCATGCGTTCCGGCGTATAGAAGATGGACGGCTCGTTCATGTCGTTCCAGAATCCGTCG
Organism: uncultured Clostridia bacterium; assembly: GCA_947623765.1. GTDB lineage: Bacteria > Bacillota > Clostridia > Oscillospirales > Acutalibacteraceae > Hominenteromicrobium. Next base: position 3,768 of record CANQIG010000180.1, read on the forward strand.
ATGCCCTGGTCCAGCAGGATCTTGTAATTGTTGCCGAACCATTCCCTGGCCTCTTTGTTCAGCACGTCCGGGAACACCGCCTCGCCGGGCCAGACCGCGCCGACGAACGGCGTGCCGTCCTCCTTCACGCAGAACGCGCCGTGCTTCATCCCGTCTTCGTAGATGTCGTAGCCCGCTTCCTGCTTGACGCCCGCGTCGATGATCGGGACGAGGTGGACGTTCTTCTCCTTCATCTCCTGCACGAACGCCGGGAAGTCCGGGAAGGTCTCGCCATTCAGCGTGAAGTCCTTGTAGTGGTCCATGTAGTCGATGTCGAGATAGATCGCGTCGAACGGGATGCCGCTCTCGCGATACTTCTCCACGACCTCGCGCACCTCGTCCTCGCTCATGTAGCTATAGCGGCTCTGGCCGAAGCCGAAGCCCCAGAGCGGCGGGATGTAGCTGCGCCCGATCAGGTTCCGGAACTGCTTCACGATGTCTTTGAGGCTCTCCCCCGTGACGATGTAGACATCCATGTTCCAGTCGGAAGCC